>NZ_JARJHW010000022.1:0-62206 GCF_040560175.1 Streptomyces panacea | reverse complement strand
GGCTTCTGCTCCGGGCTCTGCTGCGGCTTCGGCGTCGCTTCGTACGCGCGTGCCGTGCGGGAGACGCTGCTCCTGTTCTGGGTGAGCGCGGCGCCGACGAGCACGATGACCGCGCCGACCGGAGTGTTCCAGTGCAGCGGCTCGTTGAGGACGGCCACACCGGCGGCCGTCGCGATGACGGGGACGAAGTACGTGACCATCTGACCGGTCGTCGGGCCCACTTCGGCCACGAGACCGTACTGGATCAGCAGGGCCAGGCCCGTTCCCAGGCTGCCGAGGGCGATCACGGCGAGCAGCGGCACCACCGGGAAGGACGTCGGGAGATCGGTGAACAGCGGTGTGACCACGGCCAGTTGCAGGGTCGCCATGAACAACTGGGCCCCGGTGAGCGAGAGGTGCGAGCTGCCGTTGCCCGCCAGTGTGCGGCGCACATAGACCCAGCCGACGGCGTAGCTGAGCGAGGCCAGCAGAGCCATGGCCGTACCGGTGAAGTCCAGCCCGGAGAAGCCCTGCCAGGCGCCGAGCACGGTCAGTACGCCGATGAAGCCGAGGCCCAGGCCGCCGACCCGGCGCCGGGTGGGGCGGTCCTCGGACAGCGCCACGAGCGAGAGCAGCATGCCCCACAGCGGAGAGGTGGCGTTGCAGATGCCCGCGAGCGTCGACGGGATGGTCAGCTCGGCGTAGGAGAAGAGCGAGAACGGCACGGCGTTGAGGATGAACGCCGCCACCGTGAGATGGCCCCAGGTGCGCAGGCCCCGGGGCAGCCGCTCGCGCCGTACCGCTATCGCGACGGCCAGGACCGCCGTACCGAAGAACAGCCGGCCGAAGGTCACCTGGAACGGCGCGTAGCTCTGGGTGCCGACCTTGATGAGCAGGAAGCTGAAGCCCCAGATCAGCGAGAGCACGCCGAACCGGATGCGCCAGTCGATCGGGGGGCGGCGGGACGGGGTGGCCGAGGATCCGGTGCGCCCGGTGCGGGGCGGGGTCGCTGTGCTCATAGTGCAACGATGAGGGTCGCGACCTCTTAGGACAAGCGAGAATATCTCGACCCGTTCGCGTAGCATCGCTTACATGTTGAATCTGGAGAGGCTGCGGATCCTGGACGCGCTCGCCCGGCACGGCTCGGTGAGCGGCGCCGCCGACGGGCTCCATGTGACCACGTCGGCCGTCTCGCAGCAGATGGCCAAGCTGGAGCGGGAGGTCGGCCAGCAGTTGCTCACCAAGCACGGGCGCGGTGTCCGGCTCACCGACGCGGGACGGCTGCTCGCCGACCACGCCGCACGGATCATCTCCCAGGTGGAGCTCGCGCAGTCGGACATCGAGGCGCGGCGTGGACAGGCGGTCGGCGAGGTGCGGCTCTCCGCGTTCCCCACGGCGGCCCGCGGTCTGTTCCCCGTCGCGCTCGCCTCACTGCGCAAGGCGCACCCCGATCTGCGGGTGCGCTCACTGGAGTTGGAGCCGGACAGCGCCATCCGACAGGTCCTGCGGGGCGATCTCGATCTCGCCGTCGTACTCGACTGGAACAACAAACGGCTGCCGGTGCCCGGTGGGCTCGCGACCGCGTCGCTGCTGGAGGACGCCGCCGATGTGGCGATGCCGGCCGATCACCCGCTGGCGGGCCGCCGGGACGTCGATCTGGAGGAGTTCGCCCACGACTCGTGGGTGTCCTGGCCCACGGGCGAGTTCTGCCACGAGTGGCTGGTGTTCACGCTGCGTTCGAAGGGGATCGAGCCGCGGATCGAGCACATGGCCGGCGAGCAGCACACCCAACTGGAGCTGGTCGGCGGCGGATTGGGGGTCTGCGTCGCGCCGCGGCTGGGACGTGGCCAACTGCCCGCGAGCGTTGTGGTGGTGCCCGTACGGCAGAAGATGTTCCGGCAGGTGTACGCGGTGTGGCGCGCGGACGCCGACCGCCGCCCGTCGATCAGGGCGGCGGTCGAGGCGCTTGAGGAAGCGGCGTCGGTGGTGAAGTCCGCCGCGTCGGCGCGGGGCTGACGGTCCGCCAGACGCCTGACCAACCGTCAGGCGAGTGAGATCGAGTCCCCCTCGACGGTGATCGCCGTGGCGCCCAGTGGCTTGTTGGCCGGGCCCTTCTTCACGCTGCCGTCCGTCGCGTCGAACTGGCTGCCGTGGCAGGGGCAGGTGATGGTGCCGTTGGAGATGTCCCCCACCGTGCATCCGGAGTGGGTGCACACCGAGGAGAAAGCCTTGAACTCCCCGGCCGTCGGCTGGGTGATCACGACGCCCTTGTCCTCGAAGACCTTGCCGCCGCCCTCCGGGATGTCGGTGGTCTTGGCGAGCGCCTCGCCCTGTCCACCGGACCCGCCGTCGCCGTTCGCTCCGTCGTCGCCCGCCGGCTTCTCGGCGGAGGAGTCCGCCGAGTCGTCCGAGCCGCAGGCGACGAGTGCCGCGCCGAGCCCGACGGCGCCCGCCGCCGCGACGACCGTACGGCGTGCCACCGTCCGGCCGGAGGCCGTCGGCGCGGTGCCCTGCGTTCCCGTCATGTCTGCTCCCTGTCCGTGCCCGGCTCCGGCGGCCGGTTCCTCAGGGGTACGCACCGCTGGGACGCGGTGTTCAAACCCTGGAAGACTCTCTCAAAGTTTCAAGGACTCTCCGAGGGCATCGGGCTGCGGGAGAGCCGGATTCCCGGGTGTTCAGCCGGCGTCGTACTCCGCGCCGCCGCCGCCGCCGACTCCGACAACGCGGCGAGGTGCCGTACCAGCCGCCGCGGGCCAGGCGGGACTTTGAAGACACGGCCTAGGGTTCCGTACCCAGACCCGTGATCCCGGCGGCGACCGGGAGGTGGTCGCTGCCGGTCGCGGGCAGGGTGCGGATGTGGGCGACGGTCGCCGAGCGGGCCATCACCTGGTCGATACGGGCCAGCGGGAAGGCGGTGGGGAAGCTGAGTGCGAAGCCCCGTTCCGCCACATTCAGCCGGGAGGTCAGCGGCGCCAGACCGCGGTCGTCCACCGTGCCGTTGAGGTCGCCCAGCAGGATCACCGTGTCCGTCCGCTCCGCGGCCACGGCCCCGCCCAGCAGGGCGGCGCTCTCGTCGCGCGAGGACGACGCGAGGCCGCTCGCCCCGAAGCGGATCGAGGGCAGGTGCGCGACGTACGCCGCGATCTCGCCGTGCGGCGTGTCGACCACCGTCCGCAGCCCGCGACTCCACCCCTCCGCGATCCCCCGGGGCCTGATGTCCAACAGCCGGGTGCCGGTGAGCGGATGCTTCGACCAGAGCCCGACGGTGCCCCGGACCGCGTGGTACGGGTAGTCGGGGGCGAGGGTCCGCTCGTAGACCGCCAGCGCCGGGGGCACCAGCTCCTCCAGCGCGATGAGATCGGGCTCGGCGTCCGCCAGGGTACGGGCCGTGCCCGCCGGGTCGGTGTTCTCGTCGCTGACGTTGTGCTGCACGACGACCAGGTCGTACGTGTCGGCCCGCGCACCGGGCAGGAACAGCCCGCCGAAGAGGTACGTCCATGCCGCCACCGGCAGCAGCAGGGCGACCAGCGCGACGGCCGAACGGCGCAGCAGTGCCAGAGCGAACAGCGCCACGACCACCAGGCCGAGCCACGGCAGGAACGCCTCCAGCGAACTGCCCGGCCGGCCGGGGAAGTTCGGCACGGCCCGGTGGAACGCCAGCAGCGCGGCGGTCAGTACCGCGAGCGCGGCGAGCACCCGTCCGCGCCTGCGGGCCCACCAGGCGGGCCGGTCCCGCGCGTCCGCCTTCGTGTCCTCACGCACCTGCTCCACCATGGTTTCCCATTCGCTCGACGTGTTCATCAAGACGAAGGACCAGGCGGATCAGTTGCCGTTCATCCGGAGACGACTGGGGCCGGGGGCGTCCAGCGGCGAGTGTGCGGGACGGTGGAGGAGAGGCCGTAGTCCTTCTTGAGCTGTTCCGGGATGGCGTAGTGATAGGCCGCGGGCAGACCACACCCGGCGAACATCTGGCCGGCCCACGCCATCAGCAGGTCTCCGGCCGGCATCGCCATCGACCGCGCCCGCGCCTTGGGACGCGAACCGTCCCGGAACGCGTCGCGCAGAGCCACATGGACGGTCGGCAGGCCGTGCCGCAGAGCGCTGTCGTCGATGATGTCGTCGTGGACCACCGCGGCGGCGTGGACGAGCTCCATGCTCGCCGCCGCCCGGACCATCGCGTCGCTGTCCGGCTGCCCCGCCGCCCGCCAGCCCCAGTAGCAGAACGCCGAGCGCAGCCGTTTCCCGCGAGCGGTCACGGCCGTCAGAACGTCGACGAGGGGCGCCAGTTCGTCGTCCAGCGCGAGCAGCGCCTCGGCCTCCGTCCGTACGAACCGTTCCAGCTCCCGGTCGACGCGGGACTTCAACGCCGTCTGTTCGCAGGGCTCAGCCACCGGTGCCACCGGCAGCGGAGTCCGCGGCGGCCCGGCGCTGTGCGTGGCGCGCGAGCACCTCCATGTGCGCCTCGCCCCCGGCGCCGAGGAGGCCGGCGCCCAGGCTGTCGGTGCCGAGGCGGTCGAGGGCCAGCCGGCCGCGAGCCTGGAGGTCCCGGCCGCCCTGCGCCGCCAGGGCGCCGACGTCCGAACGGCCCAGCAGACCCCGCGCCGCCTTCAGCGCCGACCCGCACGTGCTCAGCGCCAGATCCGCCAGTCCGGCCAGCAGGAGAACCGGACGGCCTCCGGTAAGTCCACGGTCCCCACCCCTCTGCCTCACGGCCGGGCATCCTCATGCCCGGCCCTGACAGCAGAGTGCCTGGTGGACGGCGCTCCCGCCCGCCGGATACCCCATCAAGTGATCACTCGTTCGCGCGTACGGGCGGTCGGGGTGGGGAACCGGTCGGGTGGCCCGGGTGGTGACTCCGGTGGTGGCGGCGCCCCGGGGTCACTTCTTCATCTGCTCGTTCCACTCCGCCTGGGCGGCGTTGAGTTCCTCGGCGACCTTGTCCGCGAACTCCTTGGCGGACATGTCACCGAGCAGCACCTTCTGGAAGTTCGGCTCGTTGCCGGACTTGCTGATCGTGTTCCAGTCGGGCAGGTAGTAGGGCAGGTTGACGATCTTCGTCGAGCCGTCGCTGAGCGCCTTCATCGCCGCAGCCGTCGGCTCCGCCTTCTGGATCCAGGCGTCGGCTGCCGCGTCGGTGTTCGCCGGTATGGAGCCCGCCGACTCGTTCCACGCGCTGTTGGACTTGTGGGAGGCGGCGAACTCGATGAACTTCCAGGCCGCCGCCTTGTTCTCGCTGTTCTTGAAGAGACCGAGCCCGTCCACCGGGTTGGAGACCTGGACCCGTTCGCCGTTCTCCCGCGCCGGATAGGGCAAGCCCTTGAACTTCTCCTCGCCCAGCGACTTCACATGGTCCTGGTACGAGGCGAGGTTGTGCATCAGCATGCCGATGCTGCCGTTGTCGTACTGGGCGACCATCTTGATGAAGTCGTTGTTGACGTCGGCGGACGGCGTCACCTTCTTGTAGAGGCCGACGTACTTCTCCAGCGCCGCGACGTTCTTCGGGTCGTTGACCGTCGTGGTGTCGCCCTTCCAGAAGGACGTGATGCCGGACTGCCCGTACATGGCGTCCAGCGCCGGGGCGATCGACCCCGCGCCGCCGCGGATCGTGTAACCGAACCTGTCCGTCCCGGGCTTGGTGAGTTTCTCGGCGGCCTCGTAGAACGCCGGCCAGGTGGCGGGCGGCTCAAGACCCGCCTGTGCGAACAGATCCGTCCGGTACCACAGCGTGCCGTTGTTGGTGGAGCTCGGCACCGAGTACATCGCGTCGCCGCGACCGCCCGCCGCCTTGACGCTGTCCACCATCGACGGGACCAGCTTGCCCTTGAGCGGGCCGGCGTCGATACGGTCGCCGACCGGCTCCAGGACCTCACGGACCACGAGGTTGGAGAGGTAGGCGGTGCCGACGCCGCCCACGTCCGGCAGCCCGCCGCCGTCGATCGCCGTGTCGTACTTCTGCTGGACCTGGTCGATGGGGAGCCCGACGTACTTGACCTTGATGTCCTTGTTCTGCTTCTCGAAGTCCTTGATGATCTGCGCCCAGATGTCCCGGCGCTCGCCCGTGTTGTTGTCCCAGAGGGTGATCTCCCCCTTGCCGGAACCTTCGCTTCCGTTTCCGCCGCTGCCGTCGTCGCCACACGCGGTGGCCGCCAGGGCGAGTACCGTCGTCAGGGAGACGGCCGCGGCCGTCCGCCCTCTGTTCGCCTTCGGGACTGTCATGATCGGCTCTTCTCTCTGAGGGTCTTTCCGAGGGGTGATTCCGGCAGTGCGTGTCAGCCGGTGATACGAACGTCGGGAAAGTCGTGGGTGGCCGCCTTGCGGACGAGGGCAGCCGCGGCCCGGCGGTCGAGCCGGCCGTCCGCGACGACCGTGAGGATCCGCCGCGAGACGCCGGCCCCCGCCGCCAGCGGCAGCCGTCGCTCCCAGGCCAGCGAGGAGCCGACGCCCGGGTACTGGCCGGTGCGTACGAACCACGGGTCCCGCCGTGTCCGCTCGTCCGCCCCGGCGAAGACGAGCGTCCAGTCCCGGCCCGCCAGCGCCAGCCACTCCGCGGTCGTCCCGTGCACCGCGTCCTCGCCGCTCGCGGTCCCGGTGAACACCTCGGGCCGGGGGGCCGCCGCGTCCTCCTTGGGAGCGCGCCAGAAGAACCCGCCGTATCCCGCCCCCGGCCGCCCGTTGGTGGCCGGGCTCCCGATCGACAGGTCCTCGCCCGACACGTTGGTCAGCGTTGACGTGAAGTGCAGGACCCAGGCGTCGGCGGAGAGCGCGAGCGTGCCGAACGCGCGCCGCTCCTTGAGCAGTTCGCGTCCCTCCCGCGTCCAGGACAGCTCCTGCGCGCAGCCGTCCGGCTCCCGCCGCAGCCACCCCGTGTGCTCCTGCGCGCCGTGGTTGTCGAGCGCCACCGGGCCCTGGTCGCGCACGTAGGTGCGACCGCCCCAGAAGTTGACGCCCGCCACGTCCGGGACGGCGACGGAGACCCCGAGGTGGTGCGCGTGGTCGGCGGGCCGCAGTTCGGTGACGACCCGGCCGCCGAAGGTCCGTACGGGGTGCAGATACGGGCGCGGGGACAGCGTCGCGGGCAGCCGCGGCCGGTGCGCGTAGTCGGCCACGGCGCGACCGTCGCAGCGCAGCACCGTCGTGTCCGGCTGCACGGCCCCGCTCGTGGCCCAGCCGGCGCCCAGTTCCGAGAACGTGGCCAGCGTCTCGGCGCTCTCCGCGACCAGCGCGTCGACGCCCTTGACGATCCGGCGCGGCCCCGTTTCACCGGGCGCGTCGTACCAGGCGCCGGGGGGCAGCGGCGCGGGCAGCGGCGCCGTCCTGACGGCCTCCAGGATCCGCATGAAGGCGCCGGTGCGGTGCGGCGGTACGAGAAGGTCCGCGCCCTCGCGCAGATGCGCGACCAGATTCTCCAGCAGGTCCGTGCGCCCGTACACCGTCTCGGCCGGCTCCCGGCCCTCGGCCTCCACCCGCACCCTGTCCTGCTTGTACCAGAAGGTGATACGGCCCCGGGTGCCGTGGATCACGACGTACGGCTCCGAATTCCGCTCCGCGCACAGCGTGACGGCGACCGTGATCCGGGTGGCTCCGGCTGTCGTCAGCCGCAGACAGCTCGTGTCGTCGGCCTCGATGTCATTGGCCCGGAACTGCTCCAGCTCGATCGAGGACAGGGACTCGGCCAGATCGCTGCCGTCGACGCGCAGGGCTGTCGCGACCGCGTGCGCCAGCGGATTGGTGAGCACCCCGTCCACGACGTCCCGGCCGTCCAGCGCGCGTCGACCGGCCCAGGGGACGCGGCGGTAGTAGGCGTGGTCGCGCACCCATGCCCCGGCGGCGCCGATCCCACGGAGCTGTCCGATCGCGCCGCCCCGTACCAACTCCCTTATCGCGTCCAGGGCATGGGACCCCAGCGACTGGAACCCGATCTGGCAGGCCGTGCCCCGCTCCGCCAGCCCGGTGAGCAGCCGCTCGTACTCCGCGTACGAGGCGGTGGTCGGTTTCTCCAGCAGGGTGGGCACCCCGTGGGCGGCGGCGGTGAGCGCGAGATCGGTGTGCGTGTGGATGGGGGTGCAGATGACGGCCGCCCCCGCCCCCGTGCGGTCCAGCAGCTCCCCGAGATCGGCCGACTGCTCGGGGGCGTCGAAACCGGCCAGCTCCCCGGGGGAGAGCGGGGTCAGCTCGCAGACGCCCACGAGCCGTACCAGGCCCGCCTGTTCGAGCCGGTGGATGTTGCGCAGATGCGTGCGGCCGTGGCCACGTGCCCCGGCGAGCACCACGGGGAGGCTCATCCCTTCACCGCCCCCGCGCTGAAGCCGGTGATCAGCCACTTCTGTATGAAGGCGAAGACGATGACGACCGGTACCGCGGAGATCACACCGCCCGCCGCCAGCGCGCCGAAGTCGACGCTGTCCGCCCCGATCAGGGTGGAGAGCCCGACCGGGATCGTCTGCTTGTCCTGGTCCATCAGGAACATCAGGGCGAAGAGGAAGTGGTTCCAGCTGTGGACGAAGGCGAAGGAGCCGACGGCGATCAGACCGGGCCGCAGCATCGGCAGTACGACGATGCGAAAGGCCTGGAGCCGTGAACAGCCGTCGACCCAGGCCGCCTCCTCCAGGGAGTACGGCACGTTCTTGATGAAGCCGCTGATCAGGATGATGGAGAGCGGCAGTTGGAAGACGGTCTCCGCGATGACCACGCTCAGCGGGGAGTTGATGAGCGAGAGGTTCTTGAAGATCTGGAAGAGCGGCACCAGCATCAGCGCGCCGGGGATGAACTGCGAGCACAGGAGCGCCAGCATGAAGCCCTGCTTGATACGGAAGTTGAAGCGCGCCAGGGCGTAGCCGCCGGCCAGCGCGACCCCCGTCGTGCAGATCAGGGTGAACACGCCGATCAGCGCGCTGTTCTGGAAGAAGACGGAGAAGCTGCGGTCGTTCCAGACCTTCTCGAAGTGGTCGAAGGTCATCGGCCACGGAACCAGCGACGTGGAGCCGGCGGGCCGCAGCGAGAACAGCACCATCCAGTAGAAGGGGACAAGGGTGAAGAGGAGATACAGCCCGAGCGGCACATAGATCTGCCACCGGGGTGTCTCGTCGAAGGCGCGCTCGCGCCGCTTCCTCCTTACCGAGGGTGGCTTACGGCTGCCGCCCGCGGGCACCGGGGGAGTGCCCTTCTCGGTCATGACCGCGGTCACTTGTGATCGCCTCCGAACTTGCTCAGGCGCAGATAGAGAATCGAGCAGAAGAGGAGGATCCCGAAGGCGACGGTCGTCAGCGCGGTCGCGTAGCCGAAGTCGTGCGCCTCGAACCCGGTGACCGCGACGTACAGCGGCAGCGTGGTGGTGACGCCCGCCGGACCGCCCTTGGTGAGGGTGAGCAGCAGGTCGACGTTGTTGAACTCCCACACGGCACGCAGCAGCGTGGAGAGGACGATCGCGTCCCGCAGATGGGGCAGCGTGATGTGGAAGAACTGCCGGAACCTGTTCGCCCCGTCGACCGACGCCGCCTCGTACAGGTCCCCGGGGATGGACTGGAGATCGGCGAGGATGAGGATCGCGAAGAACGGCACCCCGCGCCAGAGTTCGGCCAGTACGGCGGCCCAGAAGACCGTGCCGGTGTCGGAGAGCACGGACGAGCCGTAGGTGCCGATGCCCGCGTCGGCGAGATAACGGCCCACGCCCGTCGAGGGGTTGTAGAGCAGCAGCCAGATGGTGGTCGTGAGGACGCCGGAGACGGCCCAGGGCGAGAAGACCAGCGCGCGGGCCGCGGCCCGGCCCACGAACGTCTGGTTGACGAGGAGCGCGAGGATCAGGCCGAGGGCGAGCTGGAGCGTGACCTCGGTGAAGACCCACTTGGCGGAGAAGACGAGGCTGTCCCAGAACAGCGGGTCGTCGGTGAGGATCCGCTTGAAGTTGTCGAGGCCCGCGAAGCCGTTGCGCCAGGGCTTGGTGGGGTTGTAGTTCCGCAGGCTGTAGTAGAAGACGCTGAGCATCGGATAGGCGATGAAGCCCACCATCAGCAGTACGGCCGGGGCGATCAGCAGATACGGGAGGCGGCGTGGTGAGATGCCCGTGCCTCTGGTGCGGGTCGTACGGGATCCCGGCTTCTTCGGCGCCCCGGGCGGGGCGCCTGACGAGTCCTGCGCCACAGCTGAGGCCATGACCGGTTCTCCGTTCCTTCGGTGAGGTCCTGCGGTGAGGTCCTTCGGTGGAAGAGGGCGTGCGTTCCCGCCGGTTCAGCCGACGTACGGATCGGGTACGTCTCCGGGCCGGGCCAGGAAGGCGAAGTCGCAGCCGGTGTCGGCCTGGGTGATCTGGTCCTGGTACAGGGCGCCGTAGCCGCGCTGGTAACGGGCGGGCGGTGGCTCCCAGTCGGCCCGGCGGCTCGTCAACTCCTCGTCGCTCACATGGAGATGGAGGCTGCGGGCCTCGACGTCGAGGGTGATGAGGTCACCGGTGCGGACGAGGGCGAGGGGCCCGCCGACGTACGACTCGGGCGCGATGTGCAGCACGCACGCGCCGTAACTGGTACCGCTCATACGGGCGTCGGAGAGCCGGACCATGTCCCGCACGCCCTGCTTGAGCAGGTAGTCGGGGAGCGGGAGCATGCCGTACTCGGGCATGCCGGGGCCGCCCTTGGGGCCGGCGTTGCGCAGGACCAGCACATGGTCGGGGGTGAGGGCGAGCGCCGGGTCGTTGATGGTGCTCTGGAGCTGCCGGTAGTCGTCGAAGACGACGGCGGGTCCGGTGTGGCGCAGCAGGTGGGATTCGGCGGCGATGTGCTTGATGACGGCGCCGTCCGGGCACAGGTTGCCGCGCAGCACGGCGACGCCGCCCTCGTCGGCGAGGGGGTTGTCGCGCGGTCGGATGACGTCGTCGTTGTGGACGCGGGCGCCGCGGAGCTGTTCGCGCAGGGTGTCGTGCGCGACGGTGGGGCGGTCCAGATGCAGTACGTCGGTCAGCCGGGACAGGAAGCCGGGCAGTCCGCCGGCGAAGTGGAAGTCCTCCATCAGGAACGCGCCGCCGGGCCGGAGGTTGGCCAGTACGGGCACGGTCCGGGCGACACGGTCGAAGTCGTCGAGGGTGAGGGTGATGCCGGAGCGGCCGGCCATCGCGATGAGGTGGATGACGGCGTTGGTGGAGCCGCCGAGCGCGAGGACGGTGGCGACGGCGTCCTCGTACGCGTCGGCGGTGAGGATCTTCGAGAGCGTGAGACCACTCCATACGAGCTCCACGACGCGCCGTCCGGACTCGGCCGCCATCCGTTCGTGTCCGGATTCGACGGCCGGTATCGAGGAGGCTCCGGGGACCGTGACGCCCAGTGCCTCGGCGGCTGCCGTCAGGGTCGACGCGGTGCCCATGGTCATGCAGTGGCCGGGGGAGCGGGCCAGGCCGTTCTCCAGTTCGGCCAGCTCGCAGTCGCCGATGAGCCCGGCGCGCTTGTCGTCCCAGTACTTCCACATGTCGGTGCCGGAGCCGAGGACCTTGTCGCGCCAGTGCCCGGGGAGCATCGGCCCGGCCGGCACGAAGACGGTGGGCAGGTCCACGGACGCGGCGCCCATCAGCAGAGCCGGTGTCGTCTTGTCGCAACCGCCCATCAGGACGGCGCCGTCGACGGGGTAGGAGCGGAGCAGCTCCTCGGTCTCCATCGCGAGCATGTTGCGGTAGAGCATCGGGGTCGGCTTCTGGAACGTCTCGGAGAGCGTCGACACCGGGAACTCCAGCGGGAATCCGCCCGCCTGCCAGACGCCGCGCTTGACGGCCTGGGCGCGTTCGCGCAGGTGGACGTGGCAGGGGTTGATGTCGGACCAGGTGTTGAGGATCGCGATGACCGGCTTGCCGAGGTGTTCCTCGGGGAGGTAGCCGAGCTGGCGGGTGCGGGCCCGGTGGCTGAAGGAGCGGAGCCCGTCCGTGCCGTACCACTGGTGGCTGCGCAGATCCTCGGGGGCGCGCCGCCCGTCGGTGCTCGGCGCGTCGGGTGGGGTGGGCCTGTCGGACGTGCCGGGTCCGGCGGGCTTGCCGGGTCCGGTCATGTCGGCCACCCCGCGATCAGGGCGGCGACCTCGGCACGGGCCGGCTCGGGCAGTACGCGGCTCGGCGGGCGTACGTCGCGCCGGCAGAGGCCCAGCGCGGCGAGCGCTTCCTTGACGACGGTCACGTTGTCGGCGGACTGCCGTGCCGCGCGCAGATCCTCGAAGGGCCGGATCCGCTCGAAGACCTTCATGGCGGTGTCGTAGTCCCCGGCACGAAGCGCCTCCAGCATGCCCAGCGAGACGGCCGGGGCGACATTGACGAGCCCCGAGGTGAAGCCCGTGGCGCCGCCCGCGAAGTACGAGGGGGCGTACAACTCGGCGAGTCCCGCCACCCAGACGAACCGTTCCAGACCCGCGTCGCGCGCGAAGGCCGCGAAGCGCGCGGCGTCCGGCACGGCGTACTTCGCGCCGATGACGTTGGGGCACAGCCGTCCCAGCTCCGCGAGGGACTCGCCGCGCAGTCGCGGATCACGGATGTACGGGACGACGCCCAGCTCCGGCACCGCCTCGGCGATGGAGCGGTGGTAGTCGATCCAGCCGTCCTGCGAGACGTACGGATGCACCGGCTGGTGCACCATCACCATCGCGGCCCCGGCCCGCCGGGCGTGCTCGGCGGCGGCCACGGCGGTCGGCACCTCAAGGCCGATGCCGACCACGATCGTCGCCTGCCCGGCCGCCTCCTCGATGGTCAGTTCGGTGACCGTACGGCGCTCGTCGGGGCTGAGGGCGTAGTACTCACCGGTGTTGCCGTTCGGCGTGAGCGTGCGCACCCCGCCGTCGATCAGCCGGCGCAGCAGGGCCCGGTGCGCCTTGGTGTCGATGGTGTCGTCGTCGGCGAACGGCGTGACGGGGATCGCCACGACATCGGCGAGCGCTTCCCGCGACGCGTCGAGACCGGGGCCGGTCGTACGGCCGGTCGTAGGGTTGGTCGTCCGGCTGGTCATAGGTGATCTCCCTCGGGGAACGCCCGCCGTACGAAGGAGGCGATGTGATCGTGCAGGGCGAGTGCGGCGCCGGCGGCGTCACCGGCCAGCGCGAGGCGCAGGATCTCCCGGTGCTCGTCGGCCTCCCGCGTCCAGGACGGGTCGGCGGCCCAGGCGACGGTCGAGACGAGAGCGGCCTGGTCGCGTACCTCGTCGAGCATCCGGGTCAGCATCGGATTGCCGCAGGAGAGGTACAGCTCCCGGTGGAACGCCCGGTTGGCGAGGGACCGTTCGGCCTGGTCCACGGCCTCGTCGGCCCTGAGCAGGGCGTCGCGGGCGGCGTCCAGCGAGGCGTGCCGGGCCAGCGAGCGCCGTAGCGCCTCCGGCTCCAGCAACAGCCTTACGTCGTAGACCTCGTGGGCCATGGCCGCGTCGACGGTGCGCACGGTGACGCCCTTGAACTGGCTCATCACGACGAGGCCGGTACCGGCCAGCGTCTTGAGTGCTTCTCGGACCGGAGTTTTCGACACCCCGAACCGCGCGGCCAGTTCGGTCTCGACCAGGGCCTGACCGGGGCTGAGACCACCGGTCAGGATGCCGTGTTTGATCGCTTCCAGAACGAACTGGGTGCGGGAGGGAATCGGACTCGGAGCGAAGGCCATGGGCGCTCTCACATCTCGCGTATCGCGTCTCATATATGACGTACGAAGTACGACGCGATGAAGCTAGGACCGCGCACATGTTTCGTCAATGCTTCGCGCAGAAGTTCTTCGGCGAGGGGTCGGTCTGTCCGAGGGGGCCCGCCGGTACGGGTGTCGGTCACGGAGTGTTCCGCCCCTCGTGTCCGGAGGTGGCGGTTTATGCCGAAGTGGTGCGTTTTGGTCGGGACTGCCTGACGCGTCATATGCCGTTCGGTTACAGCCGGTTGACGCTGGTGCTGGTTGGGGCGGGCCCGGGGGTCCCGGGCAGTTCGGACGAGGATGTCCAACCGCTGCACCTCGTCGCCGCGCGACGGGACGCCTCCACGACGGCCCGGCTCATCGCTCCGGACCTCACCTCAGGCGGACCAGGGTGATGCCGCCGGCCACCGGGAGGAGGGGGACGTCGACCCGCTGGTCGTCCCGGAGCCCGCCCGGTCGCACGAGTCGCAGAGCCGGCTCGTAATGCCGCGGGGATGATTCGCCTTGTCGGCATCGATGAAGATGAGACCGAAATTGCTCGAACAACCGCCGGCGAGCATTTCTTCAAGAATTTCGGTCGCCATACCGATACGAACGTCGATTCGCCCGGAAACGTCGGCCCGCCGCCAATACTAGGCACCGATCTCGGGCCACCGCCCAGTCATGTCGCGGGTGACCGGTTTCCCATGCGGCGCAGGCGCGCGAGCCATGCGCAGGGTGCTGTGGCCGGTGAAGGTGCCGATCGCCGGCACGTCCCTCACTCCGGTCGCCGCCACCGGGAACGCGAGGAACTGCCCCTCCTCGGCCATGACCTGCGTCGTTTCCCCGCCGGGCAGCTCCGCCGGGCAGCTCCGCCGGGCAGCTCCGCCGTCGGCCGGCGCGGATCGCGCGGGATCTCATCTTCCCTGAGTGGGAACTCCCTTACGTACGCGAGAAGTTCCGTTCCGGCGGCAATCCGATTCGTCGTGTCGAAAAGGGTGGGTGAGCTTCCATCGGGATTCAATGACGCGTTGTCGCACGGGAGTGCGGCTCGCTCACTTCACGGCGAATGGGGCCCGGGAGAGGCCGTGGTGACGATTGGCGCGGGTGGCCGGGACGCCGCACGTCTGGCTGTCACGCCCGGTTACTATGTTCACTTCATGCCGGAGGCCGCGAGCAGGTGGGGGTCGGCCGTGAAGTGCGAGGCGACGAGTTGGGTGGCCCGGGAGAATGCTGAGTGAGGTCATCGCGACCCGCTATGTCACGCCCCTGCGTGAGGGCGGGTCGCTGCCGGGGATCGTCGAGGCCGACGATCTCGGTACGTATGTCATGAAATTCACCGGTGCGGGACAGGGCCGCAAGACGCTCGTCGCCGAGGTCATCTGCGGGCAGTTGGGGCGGCGGCTCGGGCTGCGGGTGCCGGAGCTGGTCACCATGCAGCTCGATCCCGTGATCGGACTCGGGGAGCCCGACCAGGAGGTGCAGGAGCTGTTGAAGGCGAGCGGCGGGCTGAACCTCGGAATGGACTTCCTGCCCGGATCGCTGGGCTTCGATCCGCTCGCCTACGAGGTGGGCCCGGCCGAGGCCGGCCGCATCGTGTGGTTCGACGCGCTCATCAACAACGTCGACCGGTCCTGGCGCAACCCCAACATGCTTGTCTGGCACGGGGACACGTGGCTCATCGACCACGGCGCCACCATGATCTGGCACCACAACTGGCCGGGGGCCCGGGCCTCCGCCGCGAAGCCGTACGACGCTTCCGACCACGTCCTCGCGCCGTTCCGGCCCGACATCACCTCAGCCGCGGCGGAGCTCGCGCCGCTGGTCACTGAGGAGCTGCTGACCGAGGTCGCCGCCGACGTGCCGGACGAATGGCTCGTGGACGAGCCGGGGTTCGACTCCACCGACGCGGTGCGGCGCGCCTATGTGGCGGCGCTGCTGCCGCGCGCGGCCACCATCCACGAACGCCTCACGCTCGACGCGCCGACCGGGACGCGCCCCTCGCAGGCACCCGGTTGGCTGACCGAACACGTCACGCCCTGGCCGCATCCCACGAAGAAGAACAGCGGAGGCGAGGGCCGATGAACGGACGCGATGTGTTCGAGTACGCGCCGCTGCGCGTGGTGCCGAGGGTCGAGCGCGGGGAGTTCATCAACGCGGGCGTGCTCGTCTACTGCCGCGCCAAGTCGTTCGTGGCCGCCCGTACGCACCTGGACGAGACCCGGCTCGCGGCGCTGGCGCCGGACGCCGATGTGGCGGGGGTGCGGGCCGCGCTGCGTGCCGTCGAGGGCGTCTGCGCGGGCGGGGATCCGGCGGGGCAGGCGGCGCGGGACGACGCGGGGAGACGGTTTCGCTGGCTGATCGCGCCCCGCTCGACGGTCGTCCAGCCGGGACCCGTACACACGGGGCTGACGCTCGACCCGGCGGCGGAGGTCGAGCGGCTGCTCGACCTGCTGGTGCGCTAGGGCCTGCGGAAAGACCCGCTCGGCGCGGGCGTTCGCGGTGTGACATACGTTCGGCGCCCCCGTGGGCCGTTGACACCGGGTGTCAGGGCTTCTAGCGTCACGGCAGCTGAATACTAAGCGGTCGCTCAGTGCTCTCGCGCCGGACGCCGCGATCCAAGGACGAGGAGAAGCAGCATGTCCACCACCGAGCAGCGTGTCGCCGTCGTGACCGGGGCGGCGCGGGGCATTGGCGCCGCGACCGCGGTACGTCTCGCGGCCGAGGGCCGGGCCGTCGCCGTACTCGACCTGGACGAGGCGGCCTGCGCGGAGACCGTCGGCACCATCACCGCGGCGGGCGGCAAGGCCCTCGCCGTCGGCGGTGACGTCTCCGACGCCGCCCAGGTGGAGGCCGCCGTCGCGCGCGTCGCCGCCGAGCTGGGCGCGCCCACGATCCTCGTCAACAACGCGGGCGTGCTGCGCGACAACCTCCTCTTCAAGATGAGCGAGTCCGACTGGGACACCGTGATGAACGTGCACCTCAAGGGCGCCTTCCTGATGGCCCGCGCCTGCCAGGCGCACATGGTGGACGCGAAGTTCGGCCGTATCGTCAACCTGTCCTCCAGCTCGGCGCTCGGCAACCGGGGCCAGGCCAACTACGCCGCGGTCAAGGCCGGCCTCCAGGGCTTCACCAAGACCCTGGCCAAGGAACTCGGCAAGTTCGGCGTCACCGCGAACGCCGTCGCCCCCGGGTTCATCGTCACCGAGATGACCGCGGGGACCGCTGCCCGCGTCGGCATGGGCTTCGAGGACTTCCAGGCGGCGGCGGCCACCCAGATCCCGGTCCAGCGGGTCGGTGTCCCCGACGACATCGCGAACGCGATCGCCTTCTTCACGGGCGAGGACGCCGGATTCGTCTCCGGCCAGGTGCTGTACGTCGCCGGCGGACCCCTCAACTGAACCGGAGAGTGAGCGACATGACGCAGCAGTCGAAGGACAGCGGCCGGCCCGACAGCGGCAAGGTCGCGCTGATCACGGGCGCCAGCCGGGGCATCGGATACGGCATCGCCGAGGCGCTCGTCGCCCGCGGCGACCGGGTGTGCATCACCGGACGCGGCGAGGACGCGCTCAAGGAGGCGGTGGAGCGGCTGGGCGCGGACCGCGTGATCGGCTTCCCCGGCAAGGCGCACGACGAGAGCCACCAGGCCGCCGCGGTCGACCGCGTCATGGAGGAGTTCGGCCGCGTCGACTATCTGGTGAACAACGCGGGAACGAATCCGGTGTTCGGCCCGATGGCCGATCTGGATCTCAACGTCGCGCGCAAGGTCTACGAGACCAACGTCATCTCGGCCCTGGGCTTCGCCCAGCTGACCTGGCGCGCCTGGCAGAAGGACCACGGTGGTGCGATCGTGAACATCGCGTCGGTCGCGGGGGTGTCCGCCTCGCCGTTCATCGGCGCGTACGGGATGAGCAAGGCGGCGATGGTCAATCTGACCCTCCAGCTGGCCCATGAGTTCGCGCCCGGCGTGCGGGTCAACGCCATCGCGCCGGCTGTGGTCAAGACCAAGTTCGCGCAGGCGATCTACGAGGGCCGGGAGGCCGAGGCCGCCGCCGCCTACCCGCTGGGGCGCCTCGGGGTACCGGAGGACGTCGGCGGCGCGGCGGCGTTCCTCACGTCCGACCAGTCGGACTGGATCACCGGGCAGACGCTGGTCGTCGACGGCGGAATTTTCCTCAACGCCGGCGTGCACTGACACGTTTTGTGTACAAATGCTCCAAGTGCCCCATCGGACATGCATATTGAACCGATGGGGCGCTGCGGTATGGTCGGCCGACTCGTGGCTGAACAAGGAGCGTGCACGTGTTCAACCGGACCAGATTGCAGGCGACTGCAGCCCTCGCGTCCATATCCCTGCTGGCCGGATGTGGCTTGTTTTCGGCGGACAGCGCCGACGGGGATCGCAAGATCACGATCGGCACCACCAGTGAGCCGAGCACGCTCGACCCGGCCGCCGCGTGGGACAACTCCTGGGAGCTGTACCGCAACGTCTTCCAGACCCTGGTCGCGTTCCCCACCGGCAGCACGACTCCACAGCCCGACGCCGCCGACAACTGCAAATTCACGGACTCGACGAACAAGGTCTACCGCTGCCAGCTGCGCGAAGGACTGACGTTCTCCAACGGCAACAAGCTCGATGCCGACGCCGTCAAGCACTCGTTCGACCGTATCGTGAAGATCAACGTGAACGGCGGTCCCAACGGACTCCTCGCGTCCCTCGACGGCGTCACCACCGACGGCGATCTGACCGTCACGTTCAACCTGAACAAGCCCGACGCCACGTTCCCGTTCGTCCTCGCCGCCCCCGCCATGTCCATCGTCGACCCGGCGGAGTACCCGGCGGGCAAGCTCAGGGATGACGGAAAACTGACTGGATCCGGCCCCTACACGCTTGAGTCGTACACGGCGGGCAGCGACGCCGAACTGGCCGAGAACACTCGCTACAAGGGCTTCGCCGACCGCAAGAACAAAGCCGTCAGGATCCAGTACTTCCAGGACTCCGACAAGATGTTCGGAGCCCTGAAGAACAAGGAGATCGACGTCATCTACCGAGGCCTGACCTCGGAGGAAGTCGTCGAACTCGAACAGAAGAAGGACGAGAACGACCACCTTCAGCTGATCGAGACCGTCGGCGCCGACATCCGCTACCTGGTGTTCAACCCCAAGGACGCGTCGGCGGCGAAGCTGCCCGTGCGACAGGCGGTGGCCCAGGTGGTCGACCGCGACGCGCTGGTGGCCAAGGTCTACCAGGGCACGGCCGAGCCCCTGTACTCGATGGTCCCCAAGGGCATCTCCGGGCACGCCACGAGCTTCTTCGACAAGTACGGCGACCCGGATGTCGACAAGGCGCGCTCCATCCTTCAGGACGCCGGCATCGACACGCCCGTGCCGCTGACCCTCTGGTTCACGACCGACCGTTACGGCTCCGGCACGGTGGCCGAGTTCGCGGAACTCAAGCGCCAGCTCGAAGCCTCCGGCCTCTTCAGGATCACCCTGAAGAGCAAGCCCTGGAAGGACTTCCAGGCGGGCTACCAGAAGGGCGAGTACCCGGTCTTCGGCCGTGGCTGGTTCCCCGACTTCCCGGACCCGGACAACTTCGTGGCCCCCTTCGTCGGCAAGAACAACGCGCTCAGCACCCCCTACGAGAACTCCGAGATCACCGACGACCTGCTGCCGCAGTCGCGGCGCGAGAGCGACCGCGGCGCCGTGATCCAGCAGTTCGAGCGCGCCCAGGAGATCTTCGTCGACGACGTGCGGCTGCTGCCGCTGTGGCAGGGCAAGCTCTACGTCGCGGCGTCCGAGGAGATCAGCGGCGGCGAGCGGGCGCTCGACCCGCAGACGGTCATGCAGCTCTGGGAGTTCAGCCGCAAGGCCAGCTGGTAGTCGCCCGCAGCCGCGATTGTCAGTGGTCACCGGTAGGTTCAGGAGTGGACCAACTGATCGCTTACCGGAGGTTGTTCACGTGACCGACACCGACATGCTGCCCGAATCCTGGCGCGGCGTCCTCGGCGACGAGCTGCAGAAGCCCTACTTCAAGGAGCTCACCGAGTTCGTCGAGGAAGAGCGGTCGAAGGGGCCGGTCTACCCCCCGCGCGACGAGGTGTTCGCCGCGCTCGACGCCACGCCGTACGACCAGGTGAAGGTCCTGGTCCTCGGCCAGGATCCGTATCACGGAGAGGGGCAGGGACACGGCCTCTGCTTCTCGGTGCGGCCCGGTGTGCGCACACCTCCCTCCTTGCGGAACATCTACAAGGAGATGAAGGAGGAGCTGGGCCACCCGGTCCCCGACAACGGATATCTGATGCCGTGGGCGGAGCAGGGCGTGCTGCTGCTCAACGCCGTTCTCACGGTGCGGGCCGGCGAGGCCAACTCGCACAAGGGCAAGGGCTGGGAGCAGATGACGGACGCGGTGATCCGCGCCGTGGACGCCCGGCCGGATCCCGCGGTCTTCGTGCTCTGGGGTGCCTACGCGCAGAAGAAGCTGCCGCTGATCGACGAGACACGGCACGTGGTGGTCAAGGGCGCGCACCCGTCGCCGCTGTCGGCGAAGAAGTTCTTCGGCTCCCGCCCCTTCACACAGATCAACGAGGCTATCGCCGCGCAGGGACACAAGGCGATCGACTGGCGCGTCCCCGACCTGGGCTGACCCGGCCCCGCCGCGCCCGGCGGTCCGCGCCGGGCGGGTGAGCCTGTGCGCGATTGCCGGTCGCTGCGGTTAGCGTCGGGCCGGACGGGATCGACCGGACGGGCGCGGGAGGCGGCAGGCGATGGAGCAGCGCGAGGTGTCGGAGGACGCCGTCCTGACCAGGATCGGCCAGGCGGTCATGCTGCTCCACGGCGGTGACCGCGAGGAGGCGCGCAACCGGTTCGGCGAGCTGTGGGCCGAGATCGGTGAATCGGGGGACCCGCTCCACCGCTGCACGCTCGCGCACTACATGGCGGACACCCAGGACGACCCCGGCGACGAACTCGCCTGGGACCTGCGCGCCCTGACCGCGGCCGAGGGCCCGGCCACTGCCGGTACCTCCTCGGCGGTACGGGCCTTCTACCCCTCGCTCCATCTCAACCTCGCCGCCGACTACCTGAAGCTCCGGCGCCCCGACGCGGCACGGCTCCATCTCTCCCGGGCGCGCGCCGCGGTGAACGTGCTCGGCGACGACGGGTACGGCGACGGCGTACGGACAGCGATCGGCCGGCTGGAGCGGCAGCTGCTGGACGACAGGCCCTAGATCCGGGCCGGTCGAGGTGTCGTGACACCGGTTCGACCCGCGGATGCGCCGGGATCGGTCAGTCGCCGTACGTCCGCTCGCAGATACGGCTCTCCGGGCTGCCCGGCGCCCAGCCGCCGTAGCGCGTACCGAGCGCGCACAGCCCCGTTCCCCTGTCCGGCGGCGGCGTCGGAGCCGCCCGGACCGGGGGTGCGGATGGCGCCGGCGGTCGTACGGCCGTACGACGGCGGGGCGGCTCGGGCGGCGGCCCCACCCCGGTCCCCGCCACGGCAGATCGAGTCGGGGGCGTACGCCGGGGTGGCCCCGCGGCCTCCAGAACCTCGCGCGCCGGCGGCTGCACGATCTGCGGCTCCACGGCGCCGGACGCCGGGGCCTCACGTACGGCCCCGACGCCCGGCCCGGCACCGGCCCCCGCCCCGGGCTCCACGGCCACACAGGCCGAGGTCCCGCCGACCGCCACACCGAGCAGGAGCAGTGCTGTCGTTCTCGTCCGCCGCGTCACCCGGCCAACTCTGCCGCCCGCCCGGCACGTCGGGGCCGCAATCGCGCGGTGTGACCCGCACGGGTGACACGGCCCGCCCAGGTATTGCCGCCGTCGACCCGCCCGGCCCCGGCGTCCCGCCGCGCGGGTTCGCGGGCGTCACCGACCGGCGGCCCCCGCGGCGCCCGTATGCTGCGGATCAGGGTCCGCGTGACGGACCCTCGCGCACCCGCGCGTGAGACGGAACCGCGGCAAGGCGACAGGGAGACCCACGTGAAGGTCGGCTGCATAGGGCTCGGCGACATCGCCCAGAAGGCGTATCTGCCGGTGCTCACCACGCTGCCCGGGACCGAGCTGCATCTGCAGACCCGCACCCCGGCCACCCTCACGCGGGTCGGCGACGCCCACCACATCCCCGACGAGCGGCGCCACACCGACCTCGATTCGCTGCTCGGCCAGGGCCTGGACGCCGCGTTCGTCCACGCGCCGACCTCCGCCCACGCCGAGATCGTCACCCGCCTGCTCGATGCCGGTGTGCCGACCTTCGTCGACAAGCCCCTCGCGTACGAACTCGCGGACTCCGAGCGGCTGGTGGCCCTCGCCGAGGAGCGCGGGACGAGCCTGGCCGTCGGTTTCAACCGGCGCTTCGCCCCCGCCTACGCGCAGTGCCTTGAACACCCACGCGACCTGATCCTCATGCAGAAGAACCGTGTCGGACTGCCCGAGGACGCCCGCACGCTCGTCCTGGACGACTTCATCCATGTCGTGGACACCCTGCGCTTCCTTCTCCCCGGCCCGGTCGAGCACATCGACGTCCGCGCCCGGACCCGCGAGGGCCTGACCGAGCACGTCATGCTCCAGCTCTCCGGCGACGGCTTCACCGCCATCGGCATGATGAACCGGATGAACGGCTCGACCGAGGAGATCCTCGAAGTCTCCGGACAGGACACCAAGCGGGCCGTCCACCACCTCGCCGAGATCGTCGACCACAAGGGCCAGCCCAGCGTCCGCAGGCGCGGCGACTGGGTGTCGGTGGCCCGGCAGCGCGGTATCGAGCAGTGTGTGCTGACATTCCTGGACGCGGTACGCGCCGGGAAGACGCTCAGTGCCCGGGACGCTCTGCTGACGCACGAGCTGTGTGAACAGGTGGTTCTGGCGGTACGGGCACAGGCCGCCTGAGCGCGCGGACGCCCTCGGCGGCGCACAGGGCCGCCAGCACGGCAAGCGCGCCGTAAAGGGGCCAGTCGCCGTAGCGGACGTACGCGGTGGTGCCGCGCGCCAGCGGCAGCTCGTACACGGCGCTCGCGCCGCTGTCCGTGCCGAGCGGGGCGCCGACCCGCTCGCCCTCCGGGCCGTACACCGCGCTCATGCCCGTGAGCGTGGCGTGCACCGTCGGACGGCCCGTCTCGGCCGCCCGCAGCGCGGCCAGCGAGGCGTGCTGCTCCGGTGCCCAGCTCCGCTGGAAGGACGATGTCGAGGACTGCGCGACGAGCAACTGCGCGCCGTCCCCGGCCAGTCGCCGGCTCATGTCGGGGAACGCCGACTCGAAGCAGATCAGCGGGCCGAGCCGCAGCCCGCCCCGCCCCTCGCCGGGCAGCACCATGACCACCTGGCGGGTGCCGCGCCTGCGGTCCTCGCCCGCCGCCTTGCCCACCGACGTCGCCCAGCCGAGCGCCGCGCGCGCCGGGACGTACTCGCCGAACGGCACCAGCCGCATCTTGTCGTAGCGGTCACCCGTCGGACCGTTCGGACCCACCAGCACGGCACTCTTGAAGATCCCGGTGCGCCCCGCCGCGTCCGTGCCCGCAGCGTCCACGTTGACCAGGATCTCGGCGCCGACCTGGCGCGACAGCACGGCGATGCGCGCCGCGAGATCGGGCCGGGTGGCCAGATCGTGGCCGACGCTGCTCTCGCCCCACACCACGAGATCGAGATCCCGGCCGGCCAGCGAGCGGGTCAGCTCCTCGCTGTGGTCGAAGCGCCGCTCGACGCTGTCGGGACCGCCGAAGACACCGGGCTGGACGACGGCGACACGCGCCTGCCCCGAGTATTCCGGGCGTGGCGCCCACAGCCACGCGGAGGTCACGGCGACGGCGGATGCCGCGAGCCCCGCGACGGCGACCGTACGGGCCGTGGACACCGTGAGCAGCACGGTCAGCGCGGTGTTCACGGTGACCACCAGAAGGGTCACCAGCCATACGCCGCCCACCGAGGCGAGCCGCAGCGCGGGGGCGACCTCCCACTGGGCGGCCCCCAGCAGCCCCCAGGGACCGCCCAGGCCCTCGAACGACCGCACGGTCTCGATCATCAGCCAGCCCGACGGCACCACCGCCAGCGCGGCGGCCGCACGCCGGGGTGAGGGGCGCCCGCCGAGCAGCAGGCGGACCAGCCAGCCCCACGGGGCCCACAGCAGCCCCAGCAGCCCGGCCAGCAACACGATGAACACATGGAGGCTCGGCATGAGCCAGTGATGGACGGCGAGCATGAAGCCCAGCCCGCCGAGCCAGCCGTCCAGGGCCGCGCGGCGGCCCGTCGGAGCCGTACGTACCAGCAGCATCCACGGCACGAGAGCCCCGTACGCGAGCCACCAGAGGCCCGGTTCGGGGAAGGAGAGCGCGGGCAGCGCGCCGGCCGTCACGGCCGCGGCGCCGCGCCACACCGGTGAAGTCGAGCGGCGGCCCCAGATCTCCCGCCGGCCGGCCGGAACCCGCATGCCGCGCCTCCTCGTGCCGCCCGATCCGCCCGTCCGCCCCTGAGCGGTGCTTCCCGATCAGTGTGCGGGAGAGGGGGCGTACGACGACAGAGCGCCCCCGGCGCGTCAGCCCCGCGCGCCGTCAGCCCTCGGTGGTGACACCCGCGCCGCGTCGCGCCCGCTCCCGCGCCACGACGCTGTGCAGCCGCCATCCGTCGTCGGTGCGGGAGAGGCCGAACGTGTAACGGCCGATGGCGGCCGTCTCCTCACCGGACTCCGGGAACATCGTGCTCAGGCAGTCGGCCCGTACCTCGGCGCGGTCGCCCGGATATCCGCCGAGGTCCTGGAAGCTCAGCCGGCGGTTGCCGATCAGGTGCTGGCGTACGGGAAAACGGCCCAGGACACCGGCGAGCCAGTCCGCCACCTCGGCGGCCGACCCCTCGATTCCACCGGCGGCACGGTGGTCGGCGCGCCCGTCGGGAGTGAAGAGGGCGAGAAAGCCGGGCCAGTCCGAATCGTCCACGGCCATCGCGTAACCGCTGATCACCTCATCGATGGCCAGTTGGTCCATCACGGTCGCGAGATCCACACGCTGCGTCATCGGGTCAGTCTCCGGCAGCGGAGGCCCCAGGCCAAGGGCTGAACGGATCTGTCGATCATCCGGTCCATGAGATCGGCCGGTATCGCGTCGTACGGCTCGCCCCCGCCCGGCCCGCACGGAGAAGGCACCGGTCGGAGAAGGCACCGGCCATGAGAGAGGCCCGGCCACGCGGTGACACCGCGTGACCGGGCCTGACGTCCGGCTTTCGTTACGCGCCTCCGCGCGGGAGCCCGGACAGGGACTAAGCGGCTTCGTCGACCGAGTCGTGCAAGGCCGCCGCCCATTCCAGCAGCAGGACTT
Organism: Streptomyces panacea; assembly: GCF_040560175.1. Taxonomy (NCBI): domain Bacteria; kingdom Bacillati; phylum Actinomycetota; class Actinomycetes; order Kitasatosporales; family Streptomycetaceae; genus Streptomyces; species Streptomyces panacea. The sequence goes on along the minus strand of NZ_JARJHW010000022.1, from coordinate 37,321 downwards.
CGTACTCCTCGGCCGGCCACGTGCCGTCGGCGGCGTCGACCAGGGCGCGGATGCGCTCGTTGGCCGCGACGGCGCCGGACGCCGCGGGAGCGGAGGAGGAAGTTGTGGACATACGGCAACCGTACGGGCCGCCGCGAGGTTCCCGGGCCGTTCGGCGAGCGGCATAGCTCACACGCCGACAGGGCAACCCCACGGAGCGTCAGCTCCGATCCCAGTGCCACCAAGGGTTTCGCGCGCCATCCGGCGGCGCGGGCACGTGCCACGGGCAAACGTGTCCTTCGGCACACCGTGCGCACACAACTGCCCCGGGGGGAAGGTCAGAAGGGGATGTCGCCACTCCCGGAGATCCTCATCCGCCCGCTGCCGATGGCGGTACGGGTGGCCAGCACGCTGCCCTCCCGCCCGTCGGGCAGCCGGATCCGCATGCCGTCGTCGGCCGAGGGCTCGTAGAGACCGTCCGCCACCCCTTCGGTCTGGACGCTGCCGCCCCACGACCCGAGCGCGCCGGACCGGTCGCCACTGAGGGTGGCCACGACCGGGATCTCGGAGTCGCCGACGATGAGGGTCGCCGGTCCCTGATAGTTACTCATGGCGTCAGTGTGTGCCCCCGCGCGGCCTTTCCCGTCCGGTCAGCCGCCGGAATCGCCCGCGTGCGGGCTCAGGGTGTCCGTACCGACCAGGATGAACAGCGCGATGCCGAGCAGGATCCGGTAGATCACGAACGGCATGAAGCTCTTGGTGGTGATGAACTTCATGAACCACGCGATGACGGCGTATCCGACGATGAAGGCGACGATCGTCGCGAAGATCGTCGGCCCCCACGAGACGTGCCCCTCGCCCGCGTCCTTCAACTCGAAGGCCCCCGAGGCCAGTACGGCCGGGACGGCCAGCAGGAACGAGTAACGCGCCGCCGCCTCACGGGTGTAGCCCATCAGCAGTCCACCGCTGATCGTCGCACCCGACCGCGAGACACCCGGAATCAGCGCCAGGGCCTGGCAGAACCCGAAGATCAGACCGTCCTTGACGCCCAGTTCCTTCAGCGACTTGCGCTCCTTGACGGCGCGGTGCTTGCCGCCGGCCTCGTCACGCGCGGCCAGCCGGTCCGCGATGCCGAGGACGATGCCCATCACGATCAACGTCGTCGCGATCAGCCGCAGATCACGGAACGGCCCCTCGATGTGGTCCTTGAACGCCAGCCCGAGCACACCGATCGGGATCGAGCCGACGATCACCAGCCAGCCCATCTTCGCGTCGTGGTCGGAGCGCATCGCCTTGTCCGTCAGCGAGCGGAACCAGGCCGACACGATCCTGGCGATGTCCTTGCGGAAGTAGATGAGGACCGCCGCCTCCGTACCGATCTGGGTGATCGCGGTGAACGCCGCACCCGGGTCGTGCCAGCCCGCGAAGGCGGCCGTCAGCCGCAGATGCGCGCTGGAGGAGATGGGCAGGAACTCGGTCAGCCCCTGGACGAGTCCGAGGATGAGTGATTCGAACCAAGACATTGGGTGCTACGCCATCCAAGAAAAGATCGTGCACCGGCCGGTGCGAACACGGGGCAGTGGCGGGTTGCGGACTGATAAATCGGCGCGCGGAAATCGCTCATCCGTGCGGGGGTGTGGAGGGGCATCACGCGCCGGTCTGGGGCAGCGTAGCCGCTGCGGATTACGGGACGGCGCCAACCCCCTGCCCCCGGCGCGGAACACGCGGAACCGACGAGGATACGAGGAGAGGAGAGGGCGGCGGGGGCGCATCGGGTGGCAGTCAGGGGGCGTAAGGGGGCGAGGGAAAGGTCACATCGGTTCCACCTGCTAACCGCCGAATGGGCTGCCCTAACATCTCGGCATGACGCTCCTGCCCGACAGCGGGCTTTCGCTGGCAGCCGAGTTCCCCGCACCGACCCATGAGCAGTGGCAGGGCCTGGTGGAGGGGGTACTCCGGAAATCCGGTCGGGACGTCTCGGGAACCGCCGCCGAGGACGCACTGTCGACATCGATCGAAGCCGGACTGACCACCCGTCCCCTCTACACCGCGGCCGACGACCCGGGCGACGGCGGCCTGCCGGGCTTCGCGCCCTTCACCCGGGGCGGCACCCCCGGCGGCCCCGCGCCCGGCGGCTGGGACGTACGACAGCGCCACGCGCGCACCGACCCGGCGCGCACCAACGACGCCGTACTGGAAGACCTGGCCAACGGCACCACCTCGCTGTGGCTGGCGGTGGGAGAGGCGGGCGTACCCGTCTCCGGTCTGGCCGACGCCCTCGACGGTGTCTATCTCGACCTCGCCCCGATCGCGCTCGACGCGGGCGACGAATTCCCCGCCGCCGCCGCCGAGTTGCTGCGCCTGTACGACGAACGCGACGTCCCCCGGGACGAGGCGCGCGGCACCCTCGGCGCCGACCCGCTCGGCCGCCTCGCCCGTACCGGCGACGAGGCCCCCGGACTCCGGGGCGCCGCCGCCGAACTCGCCGGGCTGTGCCACCGGGAGTATCCCGGACTGCGGGCCCTCGTCGTCGACGCCCTGCCCTACCACGAGGCGGGCGGCTCGGCGGCGCAGGAACTCGGTTGCTCGCTCGCCGCGGGCGTCGCCGCCCTGCGCGACCTCGACGCCGCCGGGCTCTCCGTCGAAGCGGCCTGCGGCCAACTGGAGTTCAGGTACGCCGCGACCGCCGACCAGTTCCTCACCATCGCCAAACTGCGCGCCGCGCGCAGGCTGTGGGGCCGGGTCGCCGAGGTGAGCGGAGCGGGACCGGCCGGCGCCGCACAGCGCCAACACGCCGTGACGTCCTCGGCGATGATGACCCGTCGTGACCCGTGGGTGAACATGCTGCGCACCACGGTCGCCTCGCTGGCCGCCGGGGTCGGCGGCGCCGATTCCGTGACCGTGCTGCCCTTCGACCACACCCTCGGACTCCCCGACGGCTTCGCCCGCCGCATCGCCCGCAACACCTCGACCATCCTCATCGAGGAGTCCCACCTCGGCCGCGTCATCGACCCGGCGGGCGGCTCCTGGTACGTCGAGCGGCTCACCGACGAACTCGCGCACGCCGCCTGGGCCTGGTTCCAGGAGATCGAACGGGCCGGCGGCCAGCGCGCCGCGCTGCGCGCCGGCCTGATCGCCGACCGCCTCGCCGGGACCTGGGCGGCCCGCTCCGAGAAGCTGGCCCGCCGCCGCGAACCGGTCACCGGCGTCAGCGAGTTCCCCCAGCTGGCCGAGGCACCCGTCGTACGCGACGCGGCGCCCCCGGCCGCGACCGGCGGACTGCCCACCGTCCACCGCGACGACGCCTTCGAGACCCTGCGGTCCCGCTCCGACGCGCACCTCGCGTCGACCGGCGCCCGCCCCCGCGTCCTGCTGGCGGCGCTCGGCCCGGCCGCCGCGCACACGGCGCGCGCGACCTTCGCGTCGAACCTCTTCCAGTCCGGCGGCATCGAACCGGTCCACGACCCGGTCACCATCGACGCCACCACCGTCGCCGACGCGCTCACCCGCAGCGGCGCCACCATCGCCTGCCTCTGCTCCAGCGACCCGCTCTACGCCGAACAGGCCGAACAGGTCGCCGCGGCACTTAAATCGGCCGGCGCCACCCGCGTGTACCTCGCGGGACGACCCGGCGAACAGCGCGAGACCTTCACCCGGGCCGGAGTCGACGAGTTCGTCGCCGCGGGCGACGACGCCGTCGCCGTACTCTCGGCCGCCCTCGACCACCTGGGAGTGGCGCGATGACCGTCCCCGACTTCACCGGCATCGACCTGGGGCCCGCCACGGCCGCGGCCACGGGCGCGAACGAGGAACAGTGGCGCGCCGCCGTCAAGGAGAGCACCGGCAGGAGCGACGCCGACCTCGTCTGGAACACACCCGAGGGCATCGACGTCAAACCGCTGTACACCTCGCAGGACCTCGCGGGCCTCGACTTCCTCGGGACGTACCCCGGCGTCGCGCCGTATCTGCGCGGCCCCTACCCGACGATGTACGTCAACCAGCCGTGGACGATCCGTCAGTACGCCGGATTCTCCACCGCCGAGGAGTCCAACGCCTTCTACCGGCGCAACCTCGCCGCCGGGCAGAAGGGCCTGTCCGTCGCCTTCGACCTGCCGACGCACCGCGGCTACGACAGCGACCACCCGCGCGTCACCGGTGACGTCGGCATGGCCGGTGTGGCCATCGACTCGATCTACGACATGCGCCAGCTCTTCGACGGCATCCCGCTCGACCGGATGACCGTGTCGATGACGATGAACGGCGCCGTCCTGCCCGTCCTCGCGCTCTACATCGTCGCGGCGGAGGAACAGGGCGTGCCGCCCGAGAAGCTGGCCGGGACCATCCAGAACGACATCCTCAAAGAGTTCATGGTCCGCAACACCTACATCTATCCGCCCGCGCCCTCGATGCGGATCATCTCCGACATCTTCGCGTACACCTCGCAGAAGATGCCGCGCTACAACTCCATCTCCATCTCGGGCTATCACATCCAGGAAGCCGGCGCGACGGCCGATCTGGAGCTCGCCTACACCCTCGCCGACGGTGTGGAGTATCTGCGCGCCGGACTCGACGTGGGCCTCGACGTCGACGCGTTCGCGCCCCGGCTCTCCTTCTTCTGGGCCATCGGCATGAACTTCTTCATGGAGATCGCGAAACTGCGCGCGGCCCGGCTGCTCTGGGCCAGGCTCGTCAAGAAGTTCGACCCCAAGAACGCCAAGTCCCTCTCGCTGCGCACCCATTCACAGACCTCCGGCTGGTCGCTCACCGCACAGGACGTCTTCAACAACGTCCCCCGTACATGTGTCGAGGCGATGGCCGCCACCCAGGGCCACACCCAGTCGCTGCACACCAACGCACTCGACGAGGCGCTGGCCCTGCCCACCGACTTCTCCGCGCGCATCGCCCGCAACACCCAACTGCTGCTCCAGCAGGAGTCGGGCACCTGCCGCGTCATCGACCCGTGGGGCGGCAGCGCGTACGTCGAGAAGCTCACCTACGACCTCGCGCGCCGCGCCTGGCAGCACATCGAGGAGGTCGAGGCGGCCGGCGGCATGGCGCAGGCCATCGCGGAGGGCATCCCCAAGCTCCGGATCGAGGAAGCGGCGGCCCGTACCCAGGCCAGGATCGACTCCGGTCGCCAGCCCGTCATCGGCGTCAACAAGTACCTGGTCGAGACCGACGAGCAGATCGAGGTCCGATCGGTCGACAACTCCTCCGTACGGACGCAGCAGATCGCCAAGCTGCGCCGGCTCCGCGACGAGCGCGACGAGGCCGTCTGCCAGGACGCGCTGCGCGCCCTGACCGGCGCGGCCGAGGCGGGATCGACCCGGGGCCTCGACGGCAACCTGCTGGCCCTCGCCGTGAACGCGGCGCGCGCCAAGGCCACCGTCGGCGAGATCTCCGACGCCCTGGAGAAGGTGTACGGGCGGCACTCCGGCCAGATCCGTACCATCTCCGGTGTGTACAGGAACGAGGCCGGCGCGTCACCGGCGGTCGAACGGACCCGTGGCGCGGTCGAGGAGTTCGAGAAGGCCGAGGGGCGGCGCCCGCGCATCCTGGTCGCCAAGATGGGCCAGGACGGCCACGACCGCGGCCAGAAGGTCATCGCGACCGCCTTCGCCGACCTGGGCTTCGACGTCGACGTCGGCCCGCTGTTCCAGACGCCCGGCGAGGTGGCGCGGCAGGCCGTCGAGGCCGACGTGCACATCGTCGGGGTGTCGTCGCTGGCCGCCGGGCACCTCACGCTCGTGCCCGCCCTGCGTGAGGAACTCGCCAAGGAGGGCCGCGAGGACATCATGATCGTCGTCGGCGGTGTGATCCCGCCCGGGGACATCGAGGAACTGCACCGCGCGGGCGCGGCGGCCGTCTTCCCGCCCGGCACGGTCATTCCCGACGCCGCGCTCGATCTGCTCACGACCCTGACCGCCGCTCTCGGCCACGAGCGGTGAGCCGGTGGCCCCTCGGAACACCATCGACATCGACGCGTACGCCAAAGGCGTGCTCGACGGCTCCCGTTCGGCGGTCGCGCGCGCCATCACCCTCGTGGAGTCCACCAGGGCCGACCACCGGGAACTCGCCCAGCGGCTCCTGACCGCGCTTCTGCCGTACACCGGCACGGCGCGCAGGATCGGTATCAGCGGCGTGCCCGGTGTCGGCAAATCCACCTTCATCGACGCCCTCGGGACCCTGCTCACCGGTCTCGGGCACCGGGTCGCCGTCCTCGCCGTCGACCCGTCGTCCAGCAGGACCGGCGGCTCGATCCTCGGCGACAAGACCCGTATGGAGCGCCTGGCCGTCGACCCGGCTGCGTTCGTGCGGCCGTCGCCCACGGCGGGCACGCTGGGCGGCGTCGCCAAGGCGACCCGCGAGACGATCATCGTGATGGAGGCGGCGGGTTACGACGTGGTGCTCGTCGAGACCGTCGGCGTCGGCCAGTCGGAGACAGCCGTCGCGAACATGGTCGACTCCTTCCTGCTGCTGAGTCTCGCCCGCACCGGCGACCAGCTCCAGGGCATCAAGAAGGGCGTGCTGGAGCTGGCGGACCTCATCGCCGTCAACAAGGCCGACGGGCCGCACGAGCGGGACGCGAAGTCCGCCGCGCGTGAACTCGCGGGCGCGCTGCGGCTGATGCACCCGGCCGACGCGGCGTGGACGCCGCCGGTGCTGACGTGCAGCGCGCGTGAGGGGACCGGGCTCGACACCGTCTGGGAGCGGCTGGAGCAGCACCGCAAGGTCCTCGACACGAGTGGACGCCTCCAGCGCAAGCGGAGCGACCAGCAGGTCGACTGGACGTGGTCGATGGTCCGTGACCACCTGCTGGACCGGCTGCGGAGCCATCCGGGCGTACGCAGCCTCGCCCCGGTGCTCGAACAGGAGGTACGGGAGGGCTCGTTGACGGCCACGCTGGCCGCCGAGCGGATCGTCGAGGCACTGGACCTGCCGGCCGGGGCCGAAGGGGGCGGACGATGAAGGACGGCCCTCCTGAGGAGGACGAGACGGTTCTCGTACGGCGCGACGGGCGCGTCGGGCGGCTCACGCTCAACCGGCCGCGCGCGCTCAACGCCCTCACCCACGCCATGGTGTCGCGCATCGACGCCGCCCTCACCGAGTGGGAGCGGGACCCGTCCATCAGGACGGTGGTCCTCGACGGCGCCGGGGAACGCGGGCTGTGCGCGGGCGGCGACATCCGGGCGATCTACGAGGACGCGCGTACGGGCGGCGCCGCGTCGCCCGCGTTCTGGCGCGACGAGTACCGGCTCAACGCCCGCGTCGCGCGCCACCCGGGGCCCTACGTCGCCTTCATGGACGGCATCGTGATGGGCGGCGGCGTGGGCGTCTCGGCGCACGGCGACGTCCGGATCGTCACCGAACGCTCGCGGATCGCCATGCCCGAGACCGGCATCGGCCTCGTGCCGGACGTCGGCGGTACGTATCTGCTCTCCCGGTCGCCCGGCGAACTCGGCACGCATCTCGCCCTCACCGGCGCGGCGGTCGGCGCGGCCGACGCGATGCTCTGCGGACTCGCCGACCACTTCGTCCCCTCCGAACGGCTGCCCGAGCTGGCGGCCCAACTCGCCTCCACGGACGTGCCGGTGGCCGTACGGCGCCATGCGACGGCGCCGCCCGAGGGGGAACTGGCCGCCGACCGGGAGTGGATCGACGCGTGTTACGCGGCGGACTCGGTCGAGGAGATCGTGGACCGGCTGTTCGCCAGTGGGCACCACGCGGCGAAGCAGACGGCGGAGACGATCCTGACGAAGTCGCCCACGGCGCTGAAGGCGACGCTCGCGGCCGTGCGGCGGGCGCGGCGGCAGGGGACGCTGGAGGAGGTGCTGGCCGCGGAGTACCGCGCGTCGTGCGCGGCGCTGCGGACGCCCGATCTGGTGGAGGGCATCAGGGCGCAGGTGATCGACAAGGACCGGACGCCGAGGTGGTCACCGGCGGAGCTGACGGAGGTCACGCCGTCCGACGTGGCCCGCTTCTCGACGATCCCGCCCGGCGGGGACCTGGTGCTGGGCGGGTCGGGCGGACGTTCTTGAGCCCGCCCGGCGATTGAGGACGCTTCCGGCCCGGTGTTCGAGGGATGAGAAGGCCTTATCGAGGACCGGGCCCCGGTCAGCCCACCGGCTCCGGTATCCGGTCCTCCGCGGGGGCCTCGTTCGCCGGGCCCGGGCGCAGCCGGTGGCGTTTGCGCCAGGCCAGCGCCGCCGCCCCCGCGCCCGTCAGCACGATGAAACCCATCGCGATCAGGAACGCCGGCGACGTCGGCGAGCCCGCCTGGCTGCCCGCGACCACGTACGCCGCCGTGTTGGGGATCGTCCCCACGGCCGTCGCCAGCAGGAACGGCGCCCAGCCCATGCGCGACACCGCCGCACAGTAGTTGGCGGCCTGGAACGGCACCCCCGGGAACAGGCGGACCACCATCATCGAACGGAAGCCGTGCCGGCTCAACTGGCCGTCCGCCGCGGTCAGCCAGCGGCCCCGCAGCAGCGGACGCAGCGCGTCCTGACCGAGGAAACGGCCGAGTCCGAAGGCGATCCCCCCGCCCAGCACCGTGCCCGCGATGGCCGCCGGGAGGCCGACCGCCGTCCCGAACAGGGCGCCCGCCGCGAGATTCAGCAGCGGGCGCGGCACGAAGGCCGCCGTGCACACCCCGTAGGCGGCGGCGAACAGCACCACCGCGGCACCGCCGCTCAGCTGCGGCCAGCCGGCCGAGATGAATCTCTGCGGTTCGTAGACCAGCACCGCGATCCCCGCGCACACCAGTACGAGCACGAGGAGAGAGAGCCTGGACCAGGGTGAGAGCAGCACCCTCGTCCAGCGGACCGTGAGGCCGGCGGACGGCCTGTCGACAGGGTCGAGCATTCGGGGAGACTAACCGACGACGAGTGGTGATCGTCGTCAAGGGGCGGGAGACAACCGCCACTCGGGCGTCCGAGCGGCTCCTCCGGGGACGTACGCCGGCCCGCCCGCGTTGTCGGTGGCTGCCCTTAGCCTGCACGTCATGACCCTCGCCCCGCCGCCCAGCGCGCTCGCCGACACCGTCCTGGAACGGCTCACGGTCGATTACGCCACAGCCGCCGATCCGGTACGGGCCGAGCGGTCCGCCGCGTACATGAAGGGCATCGCCCCCTTCCTCGGCGTCCCCACCCCCGAACGCCGCGCGCTGTCACGGCGGGTGCTCCACTCACTGCCGCGCCCCGACGAGACGGACTGCGTGGCGATCGCGCTGCGCTGCTGGGAGCTGCCCGAGCGGGAGTACCGGTACTTCGCGGTCGACTACCTCCGCCGCCATGTCGGGCGCCTCTCCTCCGGTTTCCTCCCCGTCGTACGGCACCTCGTCTCCACGGACCCCTGGTGGGACACGGTCGACCTCCTCGCCGCCCATCTCGCGGGCGGGCTGGTCGCCGCCGACCCCTCCCTGCTGAAGGAGATGGACGTCTGGATCGAGGACGAGAACCTGTGGATCGCGCGCACCGCGCTGCTGCACCAGCTCGCCTACAAGCGGGAGACCGACACCGGGCGGCTGTTCGGCTACTGCCTCCGGCAGTCCGGGCACCCCGACTTCTTCATCCGCAAGGCGATCGGCTGGTGCCTGCGCGAGTACGCCAAGACGGACCCGGCCGCCGTCCAGGACTTCGTGGCGGGAGCCCGCGACCGGCTCTCCCCGCTCTCCGTGCGCGAGGCCCTGAAGCACCTCTGACCGCCGGGGCGCGGGGTGTGAGAAAACCTGTCGACGCCCCGTCGCCCGTCGGACATCATCAAAGGCATGTTCCGGTACGCCTTCCACGCAGCGCAGTCCGCAGTCGCGGACGCGCCGAAGGCTGCCGCATTCCTCGCAGCGCACGCCGAAGCGGTGGCGGCGGAGGCCGCCGCCACGGCGCTCCTCGACGGCGCCCGAAGCTGACCCTTCCCGGATCGTCCGGCGGACCCCACAGGGGGAGGGTCGGCAAGGCCCCGGGGTCCCCACCACGCTTCGAGTTCCTGGAAGGAACACGTCAGCCATGCCCAAGACGGCATACGTGCGCACCAAGCCGCACCTCAACATCGGCACCATGGGCCACGTCGACCACGGCAAGACCACCCTGACCGCGGCCATCACCAAGGTCCTCAGCGAGAGCGGGACCGGCACGTTCGTGCCGTTCGACCGGATCGACCGGGCCCCGGAGGAGGCGGCGCGCGGTATCACCATCAACATCGCGCACGTCGAGTACGAGACGGACACCCGGCACTACGCGCACGTCGACATGCCCGGCCACGCCGACTACATCAAGAACATGGTCACCGGAGCCGCGCAGCTCGACGGGGCGATCCTCGTCGTGTCCGCGCTCGACGGGATCATGCCGCAGACCGCCGAGCACGTACTGCTCGCCCGCCAGGTCGGCGTCGACCACATCGTCGTCGCCCTCAACAAGGCCGACGCCGGCGACGACGAGCTGACCGACCTGGTCGAGCTGGAAGTCCGTGAACTGCTCAGCGCGCACGGGTACGGCGGGGAGAGCGTTCCCGTCGTCCGGGTCTCCGGGCTCCGGGCGCTGGAGGGCGACCCGCGCTGGACGGAGGCCGTGCGGGCGCTGCTCGACGCGGTCGACACCTACGTGCCGATCCCCGTCAGGTACACCGACGCGCCGTTCCTGCTCCCGGTGGAGAACGTCCTGACCATCACCGGGCGCGGCACGGTCGTCACCGGCGCCGTCGAGCGCGGCACCGTGCGCGTGGGCGACCGGATCGAGGTGCTCGGTGCCGACTCCGGGCCGCAGCTCAGCACGGTCACCTCGCTGGAGACCTTCGGGAAGCCGATGGAGTCCGCCGAGGCCGGCGACAACGTCGCCCTGCTGCTGCGCGGCATGCCACGCGACGCGATCCGCCGGGGCCATGTGGTGGCCGCGCCGGACAGTGTCGTACCGAGCAGGCGCTTCACCGCGCGGGTGTACGTCCTGTCGGCGAAGGAAGGCGGGCGTACGACGCCGGTCACCACGGGATACCGGCCGCAGTTCTACATCCGGACGGCGGACGTGGTCGGCGACATCGACCTCGGCGAGCTGGCCGTGGCGCGTCCCGGTGACACGGTCACCCTGACCGTGGAGCTGGGCAGGGACGTGCCGCTGGAGTCCGGGCTCGGCTTCGCGATCCGCGAGGGCGGACGCACGGTCGGCGCGGGCACGGTGACCGAGCTGATCTGACGCGGCCGGATCCGGCCGGGCCCGTCTCCTCCCTTCCCGGGGGGGACGGGCCCCGGTCGGGCCCGCACGGCACGGCGCGCACAATGAGACGGTGAACGAAGCGATCCCCGTCATCCGGACCGTCGACCGCGGCACCGCCCGTCTGCTGCCCGACGTGGACCGCGAACGGGCCTGGCTGCTGACGGTCGACGGCGCACCCCAGTCGTACGTCGACCTGGACGAACCGACCCATCTCGAATTCGAGTACACCCGGCGCCTCGGGCACGTCGTCGACCGCGCCGCCGACGAGGGCGACCCGCTCACCGTGCTCCACCTCGGCGGCGGGGCCCTCACCCTGCCCCGCTACGTGAGCGCCACCCGGCCGGGGTCGGCACAGGACGTGGTCGACGCCGACGGGGCGCTGCTCGCGCTGGTCGCCGAGGAGTTGCCGCTCCCGGCGGGCGCCGGGATCGCCGTGCACGGCGCGGACGCCCGGGCCTGGCTCGCCTCCGCGCCGGCCCGCTCGGTCGATCTGCTCATCGCCGACGTCTTCGGCGGCTCGCGGGTGCCCGCCCATCTGACATCCGTGGAGTACGCGCGCCTCGCCGAGCGCGTGGTGCGGACCGACGGCCTCTACGCGGCCAACCTCGCCGACGGCGCGCCCTTCACCTTCCTCAAGTCCCAACTGGCCACCTTTGCCTCGGTGTTCGAGGAGCTGGCGCTGATCGCCGAGCCGTCGGTGCTGCGCGGACGCCGGTTCGGCAACGCCGTACTCCTCGCCTCGCACGCGCCGATCGACACGGCGGCCCTGGCGCGCCGGACCGCTTCCGACGCCTTTCCGGCGCGGGTCGAACACGGGGCGTCGCTACGGCGGTTCACCGGTGCCGCGCCGGTCGTGCGCGACGCCGGCGCGGTGGCGTCGCCCGAGCCGCCCGAGGGGGCGTTCGGCATCGGCTGAGCCCCCGCGTGGAGGTGGTCCGCGGGGGCTCGGCCGTACACCGGTCAGGACGCCGGACGGGACTCAGGTCCGGATTACTGGGCCAGCCGGACGGTGCTCATGATCTTCATCAGCGTGGCGTCCGGGATCTCGTCGTCCACGCCCTTGGCGCCGTACACGACCCATGTCGTGTAGTCACCCTTGGCGTTGGTGAAGGTGAAGGCGATCGACTTGCCGTCGCTGTCGCACTTCTCCTTCTTGGGAAGGCCCGTGCTCGCGGCCGTCGAGTAGTGCCCCTTGAGTCCGGCCTCCGTCGTGAAGGCCTTGGACTTCTCGACCTTGATCGCCGCCTGCTGCTGCGCCTCGGTGGCTTCCTGGGCGTACGCGGCCCAGACCCAGCTGCCGGACTCGTTGCTGGCGGCGGTCGCGGTGTCCTTGGCGCCCTGGCCGCCCTTGGTGCCCGTGCCGCCGAGGCTGACGGTCTCCATCGTGCCGTCCTTGTCGGTGTCCTGCTCGCACCAGTTCTCCTTGAGGAAGGCGGGTGCGGAGAAGCTGATGGCGGGCGAGCCGTCACCCTTCTCGGCGTCCTCGAAGCCCGAGAACGTGTCGGGCTTCTCGACGACCCAGTCGGCGGGGACGTCGAACTGGGTCCCGTGATTGGGGTTGGTCACGACCTTCCAGCCCGCGACGGTCGGCTTGCCGGCGCCCGAACCGTCGCGCGGGTTGTCCTCCGGCGACGGCTTCGTCTTCGGCTCCTTCGACTCGGACGCCTTGGAGTCGTCGGCGACGTTCTCGCTCCCGCCGTCGCCCTGCATCACGAAGAAGCCCGTGGCGGCTGCTGCCACGACGACCGCCGAGGCCGCGATGATCGCGACCGTCCTCGTGCGCTTCTTGTCCTGCGAGGGATCGGGACCACCGGGTCCGCCCGGCTGCCCGGGCCCCGGGACCGCGTACTGCGGTCTGGTCGGCTGCTGGTACGGGTTGGGCTGCTGCTGTCCCGGCTGCTGCGGGTAGCCGGGCTGCTGCTGCGGATAACCCGGCTGCTGCTGGTACCCCGGCTGCTGGTAGGGATTCGGCTGCTGGTACCCCGGCTGCTGGTACGGGTTGGAATTCGGATCCTGCGGGTTCTGCTCGCCCCCGGGCGGCTGCTGTCCTGGCCACATGGCGAGTAACGATAGAGGGGGTGTCCACGCACTGCTACGGCCGCCCTGTCGCAGGATGGCAACTGAGGCTACTCGTGGGTAATGTCGCGCCGTATGAACTCTGATCAGATGACCGTCGGCGAGATGCTCGCCGCCACCGTTCCCATGGCGAGGACCCTCCACATGGAGTTCCTCGAAACCACCGCCGAACGCGCTGTCGTACGGCTTCCGGACCAGGCCGACTTCCACAACCACATGGGGGGCCCGCACGCCGGCGCGATGTTCACGCTCGGGGACACCGTCAGCGGCGCCATCGTGCTCGCCGCCTTCGGCGACCAGCTCTCCCGCGCCGTCCCGCTCGTTGTCAAGGCGGAAATAGGCTACAAAAAGCTCGCCATGGGCGACATCACGGCGACCGCCACCGTGGGCCGCCCGGTGGCCGAGGTCGTCGCCGAACTCGACGAGGGCGGTCGCCCCGAGTTCCCCGTCGCCGTCGTCTTCAACCGCGAGGACGGTGCCGTCACCGGCGAGATGACCATCGTCTGGACGCTGCGCCTCAACACCTGACCCGGCCGCCGCCGCCGACGGCCGGGGCCGGGCCGGCCGCGGTCATCGGGAAGTGCCACGCCCAGGTAGGCTGCCCGGCGTGCGCCTGGAAGGCGCACGCCGGGCAGCGGCACATCCGACACAGGAGGAACCGGTCTTGCACGTCCAGGAGTGGCTGGAGACCGTACCGGCGATCAGCGTCTATGTGCTGGTCGGCGTGGTGATCGGGCTCGAAAGCCTCGGTATCCCGCTGCCGGGTGAGATCGTCCTCGTCAGCTCGGCGCTACTGGCCTCGCAGCACGGTGACATCAACCCGTACGTCCTCGGGGCGTCCGCCACCGCCGGCGCGATCATCGGCGACTCGATCGGCTACGCCATCGGCCGCAGGGGCGGCAGACCACTGCTCGGGTGGCTCGCGGGCAAGTTCCCGAAGCACTTCGGCGAGGCACAGATCGCCATGGCCGAGCGGTCGTTCCAGAAGTGGGGCATGTGGGCGGTCTTCTTCGGCCGTTTCGTCGCACTGCTGCGGATCTTCGCCGGGCCGCTCGCGGGCGTGCTGCGGATGCCGTACTGGAAGTTCCTCATCGCCAACGTACTGGGCGGAATCGTCTGGGCCGGGGGGACGACCGCCGTCGTCTACTCGGTGGGTGTCGTCGCCGAGGCGTGGCTGAAGCGCTTCTCCTGGCTGGGCCTCGTCCTCGCGGTACTGATCGGCGTCACCTCGATGCTCGTCATCAGGAACCGGGCGAAGAAGGCCACGACGTCGGCCGAGGCGGAGCCGGCGGCCAAGGGCGGGCCGGAGCCCGTACCCGCGACCGACTGACGGCCCCGGCGTCAGCCCTCGTGCACGGCCCGGTGGCGTGCGGCCAGCTCCAGATAGACCGCCGCGTTGAGCTTGATGCCCTCGCGCTCCTCCTCGGTCAGCTCCCGCTTGACCCTGGCCGGCACCCCGGCGACCAGTGAGCCCGGCGGCACGCGCATGCCCTGCGGCACCAGCGCCTGGGCCGCGACGAGTGAACCGGCGCCGATGTGCGCCCCATTGAGCACGGCGGCACTCATCCCGACCAGCACGTCGTCCTCCACGGTGCAGCCGTGCAGCACCGCGTTGTGCCCCACCGATACGCGCTCGCCGATCGTGACGGGGGAGCCCGGGTCGACGTGCACGGTGCAGTTGTCCTGGATGTTGCTGTCGGCCCCGATGACGATCGGGCCGCCGTCGGCCCGCAGCACCGTGTGGTACCAGACGCTCGAACCGGCGGCCATGGTGACCTCGCCCAGTACCACCGACGTCGGTGCCACGAACGCCGTCGGATCGATCACGGGCTCGCCGCCACCCACACCCGCGATCAGTGCCCGCTGTGTCATGCCGTCTCCTCCGGTGCGGCCCCGTGCCGCGTGCCCCGTGCCGTGTGCGCCGTGCCGTGTGCGCGTACCGGAACCGTAAGCGACGGGCCCACCCGCTCCGGCACCAGGTCGGCCAGGACACGTCTGGCTGAACCGACGGCCGGTCAATAGCCTTGGGCGAGTCGAATGTTGCCGTCGCTTCGACCGAGGGAGCTCCATGGCCACCGCACAGCAGGTCCCCGACATCCTGTCGCCCGAGTTCGCCGAGAATCCGTACCCGGCCTACCGCCTGATGCGCGAGAGCGCGCCGCTCATCTGGCACGAGGCCACCAACAGCTACCTCATCTCGCGCTACGAGGACGTGGAACGGGCGTTCAAGGACAAGGCGTCGGCGTTCACCACCGAGAACTACCACTGGCAGATCGAGCCCGTGCACGGGAAGACGATCCTCCAACTGAGCGGCCGTGAGCACGCCGTACGCCGTGCGCTCGTCGCACCCGCCTTCCGGGGCAGCGACCTGGAGGAGAAATTCCTGCCGGTCATCGAGAGCAACGCCCGCGAACTCGTCGACGCCTTCCGGCACACCGGGAAGGCCGACCTGGTGGATGCCTTCGCGACCCGCTTCCCCGTCAACGTCATCGCCGAGATGCTGGGGCTGGACCGGGCCGACCACGCCCGCTTCCACGGCTGGTACACCACCGTCATCGCCTTCCTCGGGAATCTCTCCGCCGACCCCGAGGTGACCGCCGCTGGCGAACGGACCCGGATCGAGTTCGCCGAGTACATGGTCCCGGTCATCCGGGCCCGCCGGGAGAATCCGGGCGACGACCTGCTCTCGACGCTCTGCGCCGCCGAGGTCGACGGGGTGCGGATGAGCGACGAGGACATCAAGGCGTTCTGCAGCCTGCTGCTCGCGGCGGGCGGCGAGACCACCGACAAGGCCATCGCCTCGATCTTCGCGAATCTGCTGACGCACCCGGACCAGCTCGCCGCGGTGCGGGAGGACCGGAGCCTGATAGACCGGGCGTTCGCCGAGACCCTGCGGTTCACGCCGCCGGTGCACATGATCATGCGGCAGACCGCCGAGGAGGTCACGCTCAGCGGTGGCACCGTACCCTCGGGCGCCACCGTCACCTGCCTCATAGGCGCCGCCAACCGGGACGGTGACCGCTTCGCCGAGCCGGACACCTTCGACCTCTTCCGGGAGGACCTGACGACGACCACCGCGTTCTCCGCCGCCGCGGACCACTTGGCGTTCGCGCTCGGGCGGCACTTCTGCGTGGGCGCGCTGCTGGCCAGGGCGGAGGTGCGGATCGGGGTGGGACAACTGCTCGACGCCATGCCCGATCTGCGGCTGGCGGAGGGGTTCGACCCGGTCGAGCAGGGGGTGTTCACGCGCGGTCCGCGGTCGCTGCCGGTGACATTCACACCGGTCGCGAGCTGACGGGTCCGGGGCGGGATCGCCGTACGGGGTCAGGAGAGCCCGTACGGCGATCGAGGACGGCACCGGGGGCTCACGCTCACCCCACCACCGGGGTCGACCCCACCACCAGGGTTCACCCCACCACCGGGGTGAACTCCACCGGGAGCGCCGTCAGGCCCCGCATCCAGATCGACGGCCGCCACGTCAACTCGCCCGGCTCCACGGCCAGTACGACATCCGGCAGCCGCTCCAGCAGCGACTCCACCGCCGTACGGGCGATCACGTCGGCCAGCAGCGGCGCCGGATACGGACACCGGTGCTCGCCGTTGCTGAACGACAGATGCGCCGAGTTCTCCGCGCCGATATGACCCTCGGGCCAGATCTGCGGATCGGTGTTGGCCGCCGCGAGCCCCAGGACCAGACAGTCACCGGCCCGGATGTGCCGCCCGCCCAGCTGCGTGTCGCGCACCGCCCACCGGCCGATGAAGTTCTGCGTCGGAGTGTCCAGCCACAGCACCTCGTTGAGCGCCTGCCCGACACTCAGCCGCCCGCCCGACACATTGAGCGCGAACCGGTCGTCGGTCAGCAGCAGACGCAGTGTGTTGCAGATCCAGTTGGCCGTCGGCTGCTGCGCCGCGGCGATGACGGAGATCAGGTCCTGGACGATCTCCTCGTCCGCCAGCCCCGCCGGATGACCGACCATCCGCGAGGTGACGTCGGAGCCGGGCCGGGCGCGCTTGTCCTGCACCAACTGCTGGACGCGCTCCTGCACCCGGAGATACGCCGACACCGGGTCGTCGCCCTCGCCCGCGTCCAGCGACACCCGCAGATCGTGTACGAGCTCCTCGGTGTCGGCGCCACCGGCCGGCATGCCGCACATCTGGACTGCGGCCCGCATCGGCAGCGCGTGGGCGTACGACGCCATCAGCTCGGCGTGCCCCGCGCCCGCGAACGCGTCGATCAGCTGCTCGGCGATCTGATGGCAGTCATGGGCCAGTTCGAACTGGTCGACCGCCTCCAGCGCCCGGGTGATGACACCGGCCCGCCGCTGGTGCTCGGCGCCCTCGGTGAACAGTACGGACGGCTGATGGCCGACGTACGGCAGCAGCGGCCAGTCGGCGGGGATCGCCGCCCACTGGTTCCAGCGGCGGGAGTCCCTGGCGAACAGTTCGTCGTGGCTGGTGACATAGCCGACCTCGGAGTAGCCGAGCACCAGCCACGCGGGGATCCCGCCGTCCAGCAGGACGGGGGCGACGGTGCCGTGCTCGCGGCGCAGGCTGCGGTAGAGCTGCGACGGCGTCTGCTGGAACTCCAGTCCGCTCAGCGGCACCGAGTCGGGGTGCGCGGCCGGGCAGCCGGGCGGCGGCTGGGCCCCGGGGAGCGCGCCCGGGGCGTCGAGGGCTTCGGGGTAGGGGGCGTGTGGATCGGTCATGGCGTCAACTCCCGTGCCATCGCCAGTTCGTACAGGTGGTCCACGAGGGCGATCAGGACGTTCTTGCCGGACGAGCGGACCCGCGCGTCGCAGTTGATCAGCGGGATGTGCTCGGGCAGCGACAGCGCCTGGCGGATCTCGTCGAGCGAGAACGCCGAGATGTCGTCGTCGAACCGGTTGACCGCGACCACGAACGGCGTCCTGTGATGTTCCAGCCGGTCGATGGCGTACCAGGACTCGCTCATCCGCCGGATGTCGACCAGCACGACCGCGCCCAGCGTGCCGGAGAAGAGGCGGTCCCACAGGAACCAGAACCGCTCCTGGCCCGGCGCGCCGAACAGATAGAGCACCACCCGGTCGGTGAGGCTGATCCGGCCGAAGTCGAAGGCGACCGTCGTCGTGGTCTTCGTGGTGAGCCCGGCGGTCTCGTCGACACCCACGCCGGCCTGCGTCATCACCTCCTCGGTGTTGAGCGGACGGATCTCGCTCACCGAGCGGACGAGGGTCGTCTTGCCGACCCCGAAGCCGCCCACGATCACGATCTTCAGTCCGGTCTCGGCGGCGTCGGTCAGTGGAACGCGGGCGGGCAGTTCAGAGGTTGCGGAGTCCATGGAGCACCTCCTTCAAGAGGGCGGAGTCGGGCAGGGCGGAGACGGACCGCGCCACGCGCGGGTGGCGGGCGGTGATCCGGCCCGTCGCCCGGAGGTCGCCGAGCAGGATCCGTACGACCGTCACCGGCAGTCTCAGCTCCGCCGAGATCTCCACGACCGCCGTCGGGTGGCGGCACAGTTCGAGGATCGTGTGGTGTTCCGACTGCATCCCCCGGGTCGGCGCGCACTCGCTGACGATCAGTGTGACCAGGTCGAACGCGTCGTGGTCGGCGCGACTGCGGCCACCGGTGACGGTGTACAGCCGGTCGGGACGGCCGGTGTCGACGGGTCGGCGGGTCATGACGTGGCGACTTCGGGGGACGCCGGGGCCCGGGGCTCGGCGCGCAGATGCTCGCCGATCTGGTCGACCAGCTCGGTCATCTGATGGCCCACGACGCCGGGATCGGCGCCGTCCTCGGCCACCACCGCGAGATGCGCGCCGTCGCCGGCCTCGATGATGAAGAGCAGGCCGCCGTGGAACTCCGTCATCGAGTGGCGTACGCCCCCCGTGCCGTTGCCGAACTCGACGGACGCGCCCTGCGCGAGCGCCTGGATGCCGGAGCAGATCGCCGCCAGCTGGTCGGCCTGGTCGAGCGTCAGATGCCGGCTCCAGCAGAGTTTGAGTCCGTCGCGGGACAGCACCAGGGCGTGCCGGGTGCCGGGGGTGCGCTCCAGCAGGCTCTCAAGGAGCCAGGTCAGGCTGTTGTCGGTCGTTGGCATGGAATGCATGGGTTGCGTGGGGCGGGATCGACCGGGGGGAAGCCGATCACCGGCCCGTGCCTCCAATCTCACGGTGCTCGCGTTGCTCACGTTCGCTGACGGGGGTGGGCGCCTGCTGCGCCGGTCTTTCCGGGCCTCGGCTTCGGGCTTCGGCTTCCGGGCCTCGGCTTCCCGGTCTGTGCCGCACGGCCTCCGCGTCCGGCGCCGTACGGGGAACGACAAGCGCCTCAGGGGGTGTCGCCGGGCTTCGGCCGCGGCCCCTCGGCGGTGCCGTCCACGGGAAGCCGGGCGCGGTGGAAGGCGCCGAACTGCGATCCGGCGTCGCGGCCGGGCGGGGTGGCCCGGGGCGCCGCGCCGTTGCGCGGGCGCCCGGCGTCGTCCGGGCCGTCCGTGGGCGCCCTGTCGCGGTCGGCCGCCGCCATGGTGCGGCCCGGCGGCCGTACGGGCAGCCCGCCCGGCGTCGCGACCCGGGGGCCGTTGCCCGGCGCGGCGGGTGAGGGCCGTGGCACCGACGGCACCGACGGCAGCGCGGTCGACGGGGGCACCGGCGGGGGTGCGGCGGTCGGGGCCGTACCGGCCGGCTCGGTGACCGTGTCGGCCGGTACCGGCGCGGCGTGCCGCCCCGACAGCTGGGGCGCGGCGGTCCGCCGCTGGGCGAGGAGCTGCGGCGGGAAGAGCACGACGACGCCCGTGCCACCGCGCGAGGAGGGACGGAAGTTGACGCTCAGGTGGTACTTGGCGGCCAGCCGTCCGACGACCGCCAGGCCGAGCCGGGTGCCCTGGAGGGTCGCCAGGTCGTTCGCGCGTCCCGACACCGACTCCTCGGCGCGCCGCATGGCCGCGTCGGCCATCTTGAGGCCGCTGTCCTCGATGGTCACCACGATGCCCGCGCTGCGTTCCTCGACATAGACGTGGACTTCGTCGATCGGCGGGCTGAAGTTCGCGGCGTTGTCCATCAGTTCGGCCAGCAGGTGCATGACGCCTTCGGCGGCGAATCCGGCGACGGCCGCGGTGCTCGAACAGTGCAGCCGTACGCGCTGATAGGCCGCGATCCGGCCGACGGCGCCGCGCAGGACGCTCTCCATGGCGATCGGCTTGTTCCAGGCGCGGCTCGCCCGGCCGCCCATCAGCAGTGCCAGCCGGTCGGTCATCAGGCCGAGTTGCGAGGTGTTGTGGTCGAGCCTCAGGAGATCGCCGAAGACCTCCTCGCCGTGACGTTCCTGCATCTCACGGAGATCGGCGAGCATGCTCACGGCCTTGGCCTGCACCCGGCTCAGGGCCTTGGCGCTGGCCGCCTGGGCGGCCGAGCCGCGCCGCTCGCTGATGGCGAAGTCCCGTACGACCGCGTCGGTCAGGACCCGGAGCCGGGGATCGGACGGACGCTTCAGATCGGCCAGTACGGTGTCGGCGCCCCGGCCCTCGCGAAGCCCGCCGAGCGCGGTGGGCAGCGTCACCGTCGACAGGAGGTCCAGATCGTCGGCGATCCGGCCGAGCCTGGTCACCGCCGTGTCGTGGTCGGCGACCGCGGCGGCGGCGCGGCGTTCGCCGAGCGCCACCTCCTCGGCGAACGTCCGCAGGACGCACTGGAGTTGGGGGTCGGACGGCGCGGGAGCGGCGGCGAGCGTCTCCTCGGTGCTCGCGCCGTCGCGCAGCCGTTTGGCCACGTTCGGGAGTGTGACGTTCACCAGATGGGCCGACTCCGCGCCGCTCCTGGCCAGTTGGGTGTGGAGCGACTGGATCTCGGCGCCGGCCGCGACCGAGCCGCGGCGGTGACGCCGCAGCGTCAGCGCGGCCCCGACGACGACGGAGGCGAGGATCACCCAGGCGACGGCGAGCGACGTCACCAGCCAACCGCGGGCGGCGGCGGGGGCGGTCGCGGCCGCCGCGCCGGCCGCCGCTCCCGCCACGAGCAGCAGGGCGGGCGGCCCGGCGAGCGACAGGGGGCGCGTTTTCAGTACGCGGTGGGGGCTCGGTGCGACAGGCACTGACATTCCGCGGTCCCTCGGTATTCGAGTGCGGGGGGAAACAGACCGGCCGACCGGCGCGCGTCGACCGTGGTGAGTGGCGCCGGTCACCGACTGGAACGGTGATTCTCCGGGCCGCGTGTGGCATCCCCGTGTGGGGCGTCGCCGTGTGTGGCGTTCACGCTACGCACGCGCCGCGGTTCGGCAGGGCCGCTGCGGACCAGTGCCCACCAATGAGGGAGTGGGCCGTGAACTCGCCCACCCGGAGGCCGGAGTCGTGGTACAGGAGTGTCAGCAGGGGCGCTTCCGGCGGTCCGTGGCGGTGTGGGGTGAACGTCACAGCTCGGGGCGCCGAACCGCCCCGGCCCCGCCGATACCGTGGGCGGGTGCCCAAGAGCAGAGTCACGTTCCGCGCACTGACCGCCTGGCGCCGCCGCCTCGTCTCGCGGGCCGTCCAGGGCGGCTGGAGGTGGGTCCAGGAGGCGGGCGCGGTCAGCGCCGAGCATCCGGGCAGGCTGCGCTTCGGCCGGATCGGCACCGGGACCCGCCTCGCCTTCCCGCAGGGCACCGTCTTCGGCGAGCCGTGGATCGAGCTGGGCGAGCACTGCGTCATCGGTGAACACGTCACGCTGACCGCCGGGATGATGCCCGGCCTCGACCTGGGCGCGGACCCGATCCTGCGGCTCGGCGACGGTGTCGTACTCGGCCGGGGCAGCCATGTCATCGCCGACACCGCGGTGACCATCGGCTCGAACACCTACTGCGGGCCGTACGTCTACATCACGTCGACGAACCACAGTTACGACGATCCGAAGGTCCCCGTCGGCAAGCAGTGGCCCCGCACGGAGCCGGTCACCGTGGGGCCGGGCTGCTGGCTGGGCACCGGCGCGGTGATCCTTCCCGGGGCACGGCTGGGGCGCAACGTGGTGGTCGCGGCGGGAGCCGTCGTACGCGGGGAGGTGCCCGACCACGCGGTGGTGGCGGGGGCGCCGGCGCGGGTCGTACGGAGCTGGGACCCGGAGCGGGGCTGGCAGCCGCCGCTGCGCACGCCCGCGCCCGTACCGATCCCGGAGGGCGTCACCCCGGAGCAACTCCTGGCGCTCGCCGAGCTGGATCCGGACCGGTCGTAGCCCCCGGAGGGCGTACGGGAGGTCAGCCCGCGGCCAGCAGGACCGTACCGATCAGCGCGAGCCCGGCGCCCGCCGCCTGGACGGCGCGCAGCCTCTCCTTCAGGACGCCACGCGCGGCGACCGCCGTGATCACGGGATACAGCGAGGCCAGGACGGCGGCGACGGTGACGGGGCCGTTCTGCGCGGCGATCGAGTAGGTCCCGTTGGCGGCGACGTCCGCGAGTCCGACGAACGCCAGCGCGGGCAGGGCGGCGCGGACCACCGGGATCCCGCCGTTCTCGGGCAGCGCGGGCGCGCCCCGCCTCACCGACACGTACAGCGCGGCTCCGCCGACGCCGACGTTGGTGACGCGCTGCACGAAGAGGGCCAGGAACAGGCCCGTGATCGAGGTCGACGCCTCGGAGATCAGCGCCATGACCGCGCCGAAGCCGAACGCGGCGACCAGCGTGAGCGCGATGGCCTGCCGCCGGACCGGCGCTCCGCGCAGCTCGGGCCCGCCCGCCAGCATGATGCCCACGACCGCCACGGCGATCCCGGCGAACTGGAGCAGTCCGGGCCGCTCACCGACGACGAGGCCGACGCCCACCGGCACGACCACACCGATCGAGGCGAGCGGCGACACGACGCCCATCGGGCCGAGCGCGAGCGCCTTGTAGAAGGAGAGCATGGCGACGGGGCCGACGACTCCGGCGGCGACCGCGTACCAGAGCAGCGGTCCCGCCTCGCTCCAGGCGCCGGTGGCGACGACGACGGCGCCCAGGACCACGACGGCGATCGACTGCGACACCACGACCACGATCAGGGCGGGGACGCGCCGGGTGAGCACCCCACCGCCGAAGTCGGCCAGACCCCAGAGCAGGCAGGTGGCCAGCGCGAACAGTGCGGTCATGGAGCGAACCTCGCCAGTACAGTGTGGTGGACGGTTGGTACACCACACCGTAGTGCAGTCCATTGAACTGTGTCATTGAATATATTGGACGGAATGTGTCGGACCTCGATCAGCTGACCCAGTCGCTCGCCCGCAATCTCAAACGGTGGCGCGGCGAGCGAGCCTTCACACTCGACGCCCTGGCGGCCCGGTCGGGGGTGAGCCGGGGCATGATCATCCAGATCGAGCAGGCGCGCACCAACCCCAGCGTCGGTACGACGGTGAAGCTCGCCGACGCGCTCGGCATCAGCATCACCACGCTCCTCGACTACGAGCAGGGCCCACAGGTCAGGGTCGTACCGGCCGACCAGGCGGTACGCATGTGGTCCACCGACGCGGGCAGCAACACCGTCCTGCTGGTCGGGACCGAGTCACGCGGACCGCTCGAACTGTGGTCCTGGACGCTGATGCCGGGCGAGCGCAGCGAATCCGACGCGCACCCCGAGGGCACCACCGAACTGCTGCACGTCACCGCGGGCGCACTGACCCTCGTCGTGAACGGCGCCTCGCATCCGGTGGCCGAGGGCTCCTCGGCGGTCTTCGAGGCGAACGTGCCGCACGCCTACCGCAACGACGGTGCGGTGACCGTCGAGATGACCATGGCGGTCTCCATCCCGCCCGCGCGCTGAATCCGGCCGTCCTGTTAGCTTGACGCCCATGCGCGCCCCCATCGGAGACTTCGACAACGCCCGGCCCGCCCCCGACTGTCTCGACCTGCTCACGCAGCCGGTCGCCGACGCCGTACGGGCCTGGCGGGGCGGCGTACCGGCCGACCAGCTGCTCTACGTGGACACCGACCCGGAGATCGCGGACACCGCCGCCTTCGTGGAGCACCACGGCGCCGATCTGCTCGACCGGTCGGCCAACTGCGTCGTCGTGGCGGGCAGGCGCGGCGGCGAGTCCACCCTCGCCGCCTGTCTCGTGCTGTCCCGGACCCGCGTGGACGTCAACGGAGTCGTACGCAGGCAACTGGGCGCCCGCAAGGCCTCGTTCGCCCCGATGGACTCCGCGACCGGCGAGACCGGCATGGAGTACGGCGGCATCACACCCATCGGCCTGCCCGCCGGCTGGACGCTCCTCGTGGACGCCGCCGTCGTGGACACCGAGTGGGTGCTGATCGGCAGCGGACGCCGCCGGGGCAAACTGATCGTGCCCGGCAAGGCGTTCGCCGCCCTGCCCGGCGCCGTGGTCATCGAGGGGCTTGGCGTCGCCACCGGCTGAGCGGCGGCGACGCGGCGGGGCCGCTCAGCCGGCGGCGACGCCGAGCCGCGGGATCTCGATCGCCGGGCAGCGGTCCATCACCATGTCGAGACCGGCCGCCCGCGTGCGCTCGTACGCCTGCTCGTCGATCACCCCGAGCTGGAACCAGACCGCCTTCGCGCCGATTGCGGCGGCCTCCTCGGCGACCGGACCCGCCAGCTCGCTGTTGACGAACACATCCACCACATCGACGGGGAACGGGATCTCGGCCAGCGACGCGTACCCCTGCTCGCCGTGGACCGTCTCCGCCTTCGGATGCACCGGCACCACCCGCTTGCCGAAGCGCCGGAGCACGGCCGCCACGCCGTACGCCGCCCGCGACGTGTTGCCCGAGAGGCCGACGACCGCCCAGGTGTCGCCGGTGGAGGTCAGAATCCTGCGTAGCGTCTCATCGTCTGCGTACATGCCCGGACAACGGACGGAACGGCCAGGCAATTCCCCCGCCCTTCCCACGGTGTCCCGCTCTTTGGCGAGGGCCCGCCATACCGAGCGGTACCCACAGAGCCTAGGGTGGCGCGATGCATGAGCAGTACCGCACCGTCGCCCGCCAGGGCGTCCACGAGACCGAGGTCAACCGGTCGCGTTTCCTCTGCGCGCTCGCGCCCGCCGCCACCGAACAGGAGGCGCAGGACTTCGTCGCGGACGTACGCCGGGAACACCCCACGGCCACGCACAACTGCTTCGCCTACGTGATCGGCGCCAACGCCTCCGTACAGAAGGCGAGTGACGACGGAGAGCCGGGCGGCACGGCCGGCGCGCCCATGCTCCAGATGCTGATGCGCCGGGACGTGCGCTACGTCGTCGCCGTCGTCACGCGCTACTACGGAGGCGTCAAGCTCGGCGCGGGAGGGCTGATCCGCGCCTACGGAGGCGCGGTGGGCGAAGCGCTCGACACGCTCGGCACCGTCACGCGCAGGCGCTACCGGCTGGCCACGATCATCGTCGACCACCAGCGGGCCGGAAAACTGGAGAACGAACTGCGGGCCACCGGCCGCTCCGTACGCGACGTGCGGTACGCGGAGATAGTGACCATCGGGATCGGACTGCCGGACGCCGACGTCGACGCCTTCCGCGCCTGGCTCGCCGACACCACGGCCGGAACGGCCGTACTGGCGCTGGGCGGTGAGGCGTACGGCGACGTCTGACGCCCGCCGACCGCGCCGTATCGCGGTAGCCACACCTGATGTCCGACCCCACCGTTACCCTCAAGGATCATGAGATTCCTGCACACGTCGGACTGGCACCTGGGACGGTCCTTCCACCGGGTCGGCCTCCTCGACGCACAGGCGGCCTTCCTCGACCACCTCGTGGCGACCGCGCTGACGC
Source organism: Streptomyces panacea (assembly GCF_040560175.1). Lineage (NCBI taxonomy): Bacteria > Bacillati > Actinomycetota > Actinomycetes > Kitasatosporales > Streptomycetaceae > Streptomyces > Streptomyces panacea. Next base: position 11,378 of record NZ_JARJHW010000022.1, on the reverse strand, counting down.
ACGAGGTGGACGCGGTCCTCGTGGCGGGCGACGTGTACGACCGGGCGGTGCCCCCGCTCTCCGCCGTCGAGCTGTTCGACCGCGCGCTGCACCGGCTCGCCGAGGCGCGCGTACCGACCGTGATGATCTCCGGGAACCACGACTCGCCCCGTCGACTGGGCGTCGGCGCCGGGCTCATCGACCACGCCGGTATCCACCTGCGCACCGACCCGGCGCGCTGCGCCACCCCCGTCGTCCTCTCCGACGCCCACGGCGACGTCGCCTTCTACGGCCTGCCGTATCTCGAACCGGCCCTGGTCCGCGAGGAGTTCAAAGCGGCGAAGGCCGGCCACGAGGCGGTGCTCGCCGCCGCGCTCGACCGCGTACGGGCCGACCTCGCCGAACGCCCCGCGGGCACCCGCTCCGTCGTCCTCGCGCACGCCTTCGTGGCCGGCGGCGCCGCCAGCGACAGTGAGCGCGACATCACCGTCGGCGGCGTGTCCGCCGTGCCCACCGGCACCTTCGACGGCGTCGACTACGTGGCCCTCGGCCATCTGCACGGCGCGCAAGCCCTCACCGAGCGCGTCCGCTACTCCGGTTCCCCCCTCGCGTACTCCTTCTCCGAGAGCGACCACCGCAAGACGATGTGGCTGGTGGACCTCGGCCCCGCCGGCGAGATCGACGCCGAGCGCATCGACTGCCCGGTGCCGCGCCCACTGGCCCGCCTCCGCGGCGCCCTCGCGGACCTCCTCGACGACCCGGCGCTCACCCGCCACGAACAGGCCTGGATCGAGGCGACACTCACCGACCCCGTGCGTCCCGCCGAACCCATGGCACGCCTCGCCGAACGCTTCCCGCACACCCTCAGCCTCGTCTTCGACCCCGACCGGGGCGACGAGGCCCCGGCCGCGACCTACGCGCAGCGCCTCGAAGGCCGCAGCGACCAGGAGATCGCCGAGGACTTCGTGGCACACGTGCGCGGTGGCGCCGGGCCCGACGACCGGGAACGGACCGTGCTGCGCGGCGCCTTCGACCACGTACGGGTCGACGCCGCCGCACGCGAGGTGACCGGGTGAGACTCCACCGGCTGACCATCACCGCCTTCGGCCCGTTCGCCGACACCCAGGAGATCGACTTCGACGCGCTCAGCGCCGCGGGGATCTTCCTGCTGCACGGCGCGACCGGCGCCGGCAAGACCTCCGTGCTCGACGCCGTCTGCTACGCGCTGTACGACGCCGTGCCCGGAGCGCGCCAGATCAAGGGCGGTGCCACCAAGGACGCCTCCCTGCGCAGCGACCACGCCCCGGCCGGCACCTCCACGGAGGTCCTGCTCGAACTGACCGTCGCCGGGCGGCGGTTGGAGATCACCCGCCGCCCCGCCCGGACCCGCCCCAAGAAGCGCGGCACCGGCGTCACCACGGAGAAGGCGCAGAGCCAACTGCGGGAGTACGACTCCCAAAGCGCCCAGTGGCACGGACTGAGCCGGTCCCACCAGGAGATCGGCGAGGAGATCGGCCAGCTCCTCGGCATGAGCCGGGAGCAGTTCTGCCAGGTGGTCCTCCTGCCGCAGGGCGACTTCGCGCGCTTCCTGCGCGCCGACGCCGAGGCGCGCGGCAAGCTGCTCGGCCGACTCTTCGACACCCGCCGGTTCGCCGCCGTCGAGGACCGGCTCGCCGAGCTGCGCCGGGGCGCCGAACAGCAGGTGCGGGCCGGGGACGAACGGCTGCTCGGCGTCGCGCAGCGCATCGCCCAGGCGGCGGGCGCGGGCATCGAACAGCCGCTGCCCGCACGGCAGCCCGGCGATCCGGGCCTCGCCCCCGCCGTCCTGGCGTGGGCGGCCGTTGCCCGCTCCACGGCGCACGAGCGCCTGGACATCGCCGGGTCGGCCCTCTCGGGCGCCGAGAGCCGGCAGGCCACGGCACGCCGACTGCTCGACACCGAGCGCGAACTGGCCAGGCTCCAGGAGAGGTTCGCCGAAGGACGGCGACGGGCCGAGGCGCTCGAAGCCCGCCGTCCTCAGTACGAGGCGGCGCGCGCCACGCTGGAGCGGGCCCGCAAGGCCGACCGGGTCGCCCCCGCGCTCGCCCTGCGCGAGGACGCCGAGCGCGCGCACCGTACGGCCGCCGCAGACCGCGACCGGGCCCGCACCCGGCTCCCCGCCGAACTCACCGAGAGCGGCGCCGACCAACTCTTCGCGCTGGAGCGGAAGATGATCGAGGAGCTGGGCCGGGTCGACGCCGCCCGGGGCGCCGAGCGCCGCAGCGCCGAGATCAGCCGTGAACGGGCCGACCTGGACCGCCAGGCGCGCGCCGACGATGAACTTCTGGCCGACGCCGCGGGCTGGCTCGCCGACTGGGACTCCGCCCGCCGACAGCACCAGGAACGCGTCGAGACGGCCCAGGAGGCGGCGACCCGCGCCGAACAGCTCGCCGGACAGCTCGAACCGGCACGCGGCCAACTCGAAGCCGCCCACACGCGCGACACGCTCGAAGCGCGGGCCGCGGGGTCGGAAGGTCTCCTGAACAGCGCCCGCGAGCGCGCCAACGACGCCAAGGAGATCTGGCTCGACCTGCGCGAGAGACGGCTGCGCGGCATCGCCGCCGAACTCGCCGACCGGCTCGTCGCGGGCGAACCGTGCGCGGTCTGCGGCTCCGCCGACCACCCCGAGCCCGCGCGCGCCACGGCGGGCCAGGTCGGACAGGCGTCGGAGGACGCCGCGTTCGCCGCCTCCCGGAGAGCGGAGGCGGCCGTCGCGGAGGCCGAGCGCGAGCACGCCTCGGTACGCGAGGAGTACGCGGCGGCCCGGTCGGCGGCCGGTGGATCGACCGTCGCCGAACTGGTCGCGCTCACCGGGCGCCTGGGCCGCGAGTACACGGAGGCACACCGTCTCGCCGCCGGTACGCACGCGGCCCGCGAGGCACTGGCCCACGCGGAACGCGAGCGTGAGGACCGGCTCACCGCACGGCGGTCGGCCGAGAACCGCGTCGCGGCCCGTACCTCACGGCGCGAAGCGCTCGACCACGAACAGACCGGCCTCGAATCGGAACTGGTCCGCGCCCGGGGCGACGCCGACAGCGTCGCCGCGCACGCCGAACTGCTCGCGAACAGGGCACGGCTGCTCGCCGAAGCGGCCGACGCCGTAAGGGACTTCGATACCACGGCCCAACGGCTCAAGGAGAGCGACGACCGGCTCGCCGACGCCGCGTTCCGGGCCGGGTTCGACACCCCGCGCGCGGCGGCGGCCGCACTGCTCTCCGGCGCGGAGCAACGCGGCCTGACCCACCGGATGGACGACTGGCAGGCCGAGGCCGCCACCGTCGCCGACCGGCTCGCCGAGCCCGACGCGCGCGACGCCGCCGAGCGCCCGCCCGCGCGGCTCGACACGGCCCTGATGTCCTACGAGGCCGCCGAGTCGGCCCTGCGCGCCGCGTCAGCCGCGCTGGCGGGCGCCCGCGAGCGCGGCGCGCAGCTGGCCGGGCTCTCCCGGCAGGCCGAGGAGGAGGTGCGGCGTCTCGGCCCCCTCCGTACGGAGTACGAGCGGGTGGCCCGCCTCGCCGCGCTCACCGCCGGCACGTCCAACGACAACGACCGCAAGATGCGCCTGGAGTCGTACGTCCTGGCGGCCCGGCTCGAACAGGTCGCGGCGGCGGCCACCGCACGGCTGCTGCGCATGTCCTCGGGCCGCTACACCCTGGTCCACTCCGACGCGCGGAGCGGCGGAGCGAAGCGGTCCGGGCTCGGACTGCACGTGGTCGACTCCTGGACGGGCGGCGCGCGGGACACCGCGACCCTCTCCGGCGGCGAGACGTTCTTCGTCTCCCTCGCACTCGCGCTGGGCCTCGCCGACGTCGTCACCGACGAGGCGGGCGGCGCGCGTCTGGACACCCTCTTCATCGACGAGGGCTTCGGCAGCCTCGACGACCAGACGCTGGACGAGGTGCTCGACGTGCTGGACTCGCTGCGCGAACGCGACCGCAGCGTCGGCATAGTCAGCCATGTCGCCGACCTCCGCCGCCGGATCCCGACCCAGCTGGAGGTGACGAAGTCCCGCCGGGGCTCGACGGTCAGCCTCCGCACGGGGGGCACCGACGGGTGAACGGGGCGGTCGGCGGCGCCACGCGCGGCAATACATGACAACCCTCGGGCGGCCGACCATCATGGCCGCCCATGCGGGCGGCCCCCGGCCCCGGGAGCGCCCCGCGGACGTACCGCCGGGAGCCGACCGGTCCTCAGGGCTGTCCCGTGGTCCCCGGTGGATCGGCGCGCGGCGTCAGATGCGGTGCGTCGCGAGGCGGAGGGTGGCCCTCGTGCCGGGCGCATCCGGGCGGTCCGACAGCGCGGCGAGGTGCCGTGGCTGTCGTCGGGCGCCTGCCGGGGATGACGGGACAGCCCTCAGGGCGTGACTTCAAGGTCCCGCCCGGCCCCCGACGCCCGGCCCCCGAGCTCCGAGCGTCACGCCCCGAGCGTCGCGAGTACGGGCCGGGCGCCCGGCACCGTCGTGCCGGGCGCCCAGGGTCAGAGCTTGGACAGCTCGTCCACCAGATCGTCCAGCCCCAGCGAGCCCTGCGACAGCGCCGCCATGTGCCACGCCTTCGCGTCGAACGCGTCGCCGTGCCGCTCACGCGCGTTCGCCCGGCCCAGCAGCCACGCCCGCTCGCCCAGCTTGTAGCCGATCGCCTGGCCCGGCATCGACAGGTAGCGGGTCAGCTCGCTCTCCACGAAGTCAGCCGGCCTGCCGCTGTGGTTGCCGAAGAACTCCTGCGCCAGTTCGGGCGTCCAGCGCTCACCGGGGTGGAACGGCGAGTCCGCCGGGATCTCCAGCTCCAGATGCATGCCGATGTCCACGACGACCCGGCAGGCGCGCATCATCTGTGCGTCCAGATAGCCGAGCCTGCGCTCCGCGTCCGGCAGGAAGCCCAGCTCGTCCATCAGCCGCTCCGCGTACAGCGCCCAGCCCTCGGCGTTCGCGCTGACACCGCCCACGGACGCCTGGTACCGGGAGAGCTGGTCGGCGACATGGGTCCACTGCGCGATCTGGAGGTGATGGCCGGGGACGCCCTCGTGGTACCAGGTCGACACCAGGTCGTACACCGGGAAACGGGTCTCGCCCATCGTCGGCAGCCAGGTGGTGCCGGGACGGGAGAAGTCCTCCGAGGGGCCGGTGTAGTACGGCGCCGCCGCGCCGCCCGGCGGGGCGATGCGGGACTCCACCTTCCGTACCCGGTCGGCCAGTTCGAAGTGCGTGCCGTCCAGCGCCTCGATGGCCTCGTCCATCAGGGCCTGGAGCCACTTGCGTACCTCCTCCACGCCTTCGATGTGCTCGCCGTGCTTGTCGAGGTGCGCCAGCGCCTCCCAGGGCGTCGCGCCGGGCAGGATCTTCGCGGCCTCGGTGGTCATCTCGGCGTGCAGCCGGTGGTACTCGGACCAGCCATAGGCGTACGCCTCGTCGAGATCGAGGTCCGTGCCGTTGAAGAAGCGCGACCAGCGGGCGTAGCGCTCGCGGCCCACGGTGTCGGGCGCGTCCTCGACGGCCGGCGCGTACACGTCGCGCATCCAGTCGCGCAGTGCGGCGACGGCGCCGGTGGCGGCGCCCGCCGCCTCGTCCAGCTCCGTACGGAGGGAGTCGGGGCCGGCCGCCGCGAACTCCTCGAACCAGCCGCGGCCGTCACCCGCCCACTCCGTGAGCTGGCCGATGAACGTCGCGGTCGGCCGCGGCCCGCCCGGCAGCTTCCGCTCCAGGCCGAGGGCCAGCGACTCACGGAAGCCGTTCAGCGCGGCCGGTACGGCCCGCAGGCGCTGGGCCACAGCCGCCCAGTCCTCGTCCGTCTCGGTCGGCGTCACGGCGAAGATGTCGCGGACGTTGTGGGCGGGGGAGTGGATGTTGCTGACGGCGCGCAGATGCTCGTCGGCGTCGTGGACGGCGAGTTCGGCCGTCAGCCGCTCGTGGAGCAGCCTGGCGCAGCGCCGCTCCTGGTCACTGTCGGCACCCGGCAGCTTCGTCGCGATGTCGAGCTTGGCGAGGGTCTCGCGGGCGAGGTCGGCGAGTGCCTTCGCTCCGGCCGGTGAGAAGTCGGGCAGGCGACCGGAACTGGCCGCGACGCCCAGGAAGGTACCGGTGATCGGATCGAGTTCGATGAGTGCGTCGACATAGGCGTCGGCGACCTGGCGGGGCAGCGCGCTGCTGGAAGTGTCTGGCATGGCGACATCCTCTCCGAGGGAGGAGCGCGCGTCACCCTCCTTCAGGACCGGGTCGCCGACGGAATGGCTGATGGTGGGGGCATGAGGGGGCCGCAGTCCCACTGCTGGAAGACCAACCGCGTCTCGACACGGGCCACTTCGGGCCGTGAGGTGAACTCGTCCACCACGAGCCGCTGGAGGTCCGCCGTGTCGGCCACCGCGACATGGACCAGATAGTCGTCGGGCCCGGTCAGATGGAACAGCGCGCGGGACTCGGGCAGGCTCCGGATCCGCTCCACGAACGGCTTGATCAGCTCGCGTCGGTGCGGCCGGACCTGCACGGAGAGCAACGCCTGGAGTCCGCGGCCGAGTTTGGCCGGATCGAGGCGTAGCTGGTGTCCCAGAATCACCCCGGACCGCCGCAATCTGGACACCCGGTCCAGACAGGTCGACGCGGCCACGCCGACCTCGGCGGCGATCTCCCGGTAGGTGGTCCGTGCGTCGTTCTGCAACAGGCGCAGTATGTGCAGATCGACCGGGTCAAGTACGACCGACTCGCTCATCCGGCGAACGTAACACGGGGCCCCACCCGCGATTCCCGTCGGATGTTCAGAGTGCGTCCATGGACTCCATCGATGCCGGCGGCATCACCGACCCCGTAGCCGTACCCCTCGCCGGGGCGCTCCCCCGGACCCTTCCCCGCGCGCTCGCGACCGAAGCCGTGCACGCGGGGCGGGAGGACCTCGCACGGCTCGGTGTGCACGCGGCGCCGATCGATCTGTCGACGACCTACCCCTCGTACGACACCCGTGACGAGGCCGCGCGGATCGACGAGTTCGCCGCCACCGGCGCGCGCCCCGAGGGGCCGCCCGTCTACGCGCGCCTCGACAACCCGACGACGGCCCGGTTCGAGACGGCGCTCGCGCGGCTGGAGGGCACCGAGAGCGCGGTGGCCTTCGCCAGCGGCATGGCGGCTCTGACGGCCGTCCTGCTCGTACGGTCGGGCATGGGGCTGCGCCATGTCGTCGCCGTACGTCCTCTGTACGGATGCAGCGACCACCTCCTGACCGCCGGGCTCCTCGGTACGGAGGTCACCTGGACCGATCCGGCGGGCATCGCCGACGCGATCCGGCCCGACACCGGTCTGGTGATGGTCGAGACCCCCGCGAACCCGACCCTCGCGGAGGTCGACATCGCCGCCGTCGCCCACTCCTGCGGCTCGATACCGCTGCTGGTCGACAACACGTTCGCGACGCCCGTCCTGCAACGGCCCGTCGAGCACGGCGCGCGGCTCGTCCTGCACAGCGCGACGAAGTATCTCGGCGGGCACGGCGACGTCCTCGGCGGAGTCGTGGCGTGCGACGAGGAGTTCGCGCGCAAGCTGCGCCAGGTGCGGTTCGCGACCGGCGGTGTCCTGCACCCGATGGCCGGCTATCTGCTCCTGCGGGGGCTGTCCACGCTGCCGGTACGCGTACGGGCGGCGTCGGCCACCGCCGCCGACCTGGCCCGCAGGCTGGCCACCGACCCGCGCATCGCCCGGGTGCACTACCCGAGCATCGGCGGGGCGATGGTCTCCTTCGAGGTGTACGGGGACCCGCACGAGGTGATCGCCGCGGTCCGGCTGATCACCCCGGCGGTGAGCCTCGGCAGCGTGGACTCGCTCATCCAGCACCCGGCCTCCATCAGCCACCGCATCGTGGCCGAGGGAGACCGGCGTTCGGCCGGGGTGAGCGACCGCCTGCTGCGGATGTCGGTCGGGCTGGAGGACGTCGAGGACCTGTGGCGGGATCTGACCGAGGCGCTCAGCGCCCGGCCTGGTCACGCATCGCGATCTCCGGAGTCCCGTACACCGTCCGCCGTTCGTCCGTCCGCTGTTCGTCCGTCCCCTTGAGGCGGGCGGTGACGACCAGCGTGCCACCCTCTATCTGGTAGTCGAGCGGCAGACCGAGCCCGCGCATGGCGGCGACCATGCCCGTGTTGGACGCCTGGGTGACGGCGTACACGCTCGTGCAGCCGGCCTCGACGGCGAGGGCGACGAGCCGGCCGAGCAGCTCGGAGCCGATCCCGCGCCGCTGCCAGGCGTCCTCGACGATCAGCGCGACCTCGGTCTCGTCGCCGTCCCACAGCAGATGGCCGAGCGCCACGAGGCGCCCCGACGCCGTCTGGACCTTGAGTGTTTGCCCGTGGCGCGGGCTCAGCAGATGGTCGAGATAGCGGTCCGCGTCGCCGACGGGGCCGTGGTAGCGCAGGCCCAGGGTGCGCTCCGAGCAGCGCTCGTGCATCGCCGACGCCGCGTCGACGTCGCTCTGGTCGGCGCGGCGCACGGTGATCCTGCCCTCGGGCAGTGTCAGGACGTCCCGGCTGCGCGGGACGCGCGGGCCGAGGCGCGCGTCGAGTTCCACCAGGGCGCGGGCCCTGGCGAACTCGGTGGGCGTGAACGGCAGGTGGTGGCGCTCGACGCTGATCACGCCGCCGTTCGGGTCGCGCATCCGCATGGTGGTGCCCTCCAGGATGTCCTCGACGGGGGCTCGCCCGCCGGTCGGGCCGCCGGTGGGGGAGGCCGCGGGCAGTGAGTGGATCGTGCAGCGGCCCAGCAACTGGCGCAGGGCGAGGGGCAGTTCGGCGGCGTCCAGGGCGGTACGGGTGGCCAGGCCCAGGATCCGGGTCGGCGCGTCCACGAGATCGTGCGTGTCGGCGCGCTCGATCCAGATGTCAGCGCCGCCCGCCAGGGAGATCTCACGGGTGAGCTGCCGCGCGGGCAGCGAGGCGGGCGCCCGCAACAGGAACTCGTCGACGGTGCCGCTGGCCAGGGGGTGGGTCTGGAGGGTGAGGATGTCGACCCGGCGGACGGCGAGGACGGTGCACAGCGCGGCCAGTGAGCCGGGGGCGTCGCGCACGGTGGCGCGCATCCGCCAGAGGGCGGTGGCGCTGTCGGCGTCGGCGTCGATGCCGACGGGGGCGGGGGCGGGGGCGTCCTGGGCGTCGCCCGGCGGGACGTCGGCCCGCGGCGCCTCACGAGGTGGTGCGTGGCCGTGGTGTCTTGACCACCAGGTGTGGAATGCGGCCGTGATGATCAGGGCGATCGCGGAGGCGACGAGCAGGAAGGGTCCGTCCGGCCCGTGCGCCACCATGTTCGCGACAGCGTCGGCGACCGCAACCGCGGTGAACAGGGCGGCCAGTTCGACGAGATCCCGGCGCCAGTGGTGGGGGCGGCGGGCACTCTTCGATGAAGTCACATCGGTCATGACCTCACTGTGACCCAACGGTGTTGCGCGATAACGAACGTACTGTGACTGATGGGTAAAAGATGCTTCTGTTCGCCTATCAACTACTTTTGGCTGATTTATGGCGCGACTTGCTCATTCCTCGGGGAGTCCTGACGCGGGCCCACGGGAGGCGCGACCGACGGCGGTCCGGGACGGGGGCGGTTCACCCGTTCACCACCGGCGAGGCTACCCGCTCCCGGACGCGCGGGCACCTCGCGGTACCCGCGCATCCGTGGAGACGCGCTCCTACTGGCCCACCCGCCCCGGCTTCAGGACCTTGCTGAACAGCACCTTGTTCCCCTCGGCCCGCAGCCGCACCGTCAACTCGCCACTCTCCCCGTCGATGGCGACCTCGCCGAAGTACTGGGACGACTCCATCGGCGAGACGTTCGCCCGGTCCGGCGCCTGGACGAAGACGCGGTTCGGCCCGAAGGTCGAGTCCAAGGCGTTCGCCTGGAAACCGCCCGCCGCCAGCGGACCCGACACGAACTCCCAGAACGGGGCGAAGTCCTTGAACGCCGCCCGCTCCGGCTCGTAGTGCTGCGCCGACGTGTAGTGCACGTCCGCCGTCAGCCACACCGTGCCGGTGATCCGGCGGTGCTTGATGTACCGCAGCAGGTCGGCGATCTGGAGCTCCCGGCCCAGCGGCGCGCCCGGGTCGCCCTGCGCGACGGCCTCGATGTTCGCCGCGCCGTCCGGCACGACCAGACCGATCGGCATGTCGGCCGCGATCACCTTCCACACCGCGCGCGACCGCGACAACTCGCGCTTGAGCCAGTCGAGTTGCTCGGCGCCGAGGATGCCCGTCGTGTCGTCCGCCTGCCGGCCGGGGGAGTTGGCGTTACGGAACGAGCGCATGTCCAGCACGAACACGTCGAGCAGCGGCCCGTACCGCACCACCCGGTGCACCCGCCGGTCCTCGCCGCGCGCCTGGAGCGTCCGCACCGGGAAGTACTCGCCGAACGCCTGGATCGAGCGCGCCGCCAGCACGTCGACGTTCTTCTCCTGATACCGGACGTCGTCCAGGATCTGGCCCGGGTACCAGTTGTTGCGCACCTCGTGGTCGTCCCACTGCACGATCGTCGGCACCTGCCCGTTGAACCGGCGGACGTTGTGGTCGAGCAGGTTGTAGCGGAACTGGCCCCGGTACTCGTTGAGCGTCTCGGCGACCTTCGCCTTCTCCTCCGTGACGATGTTGCGCCAGATCCGCCCGTCGGGGAGCGTCACCGACGGCAGCAGCGGCCCGTCCGCGTAGACAGTGTCGCCACTGCACAGGAAGAAGTCCGGATCCAGCCGGCGCATGTCGTCGTACGCGCGATAGCCGCCGATGTCCGGGTTGATGCCCCAGCCCTGGCCGGCGATGTCGCCCGACCACAGGAACCGCACATCCTGCCGGCGCCGCTCCGGGGCCGTACGGAACGAGCCGTACACCGGCTCGCCCGTACGCCGCGGGTCGTCGGGGTCCGCGAGCGTCACCCGGTAGTGCACCTGCTCACCGGCGGGCAGCCCGTGCAGCGGCGTCGTCCCCGTGAAGTCGGTGCCGGGGCCCAGCAGCGGGCCGTGCCATCGGCGCGTACGGCGGAAGGAACTGGTCGCCGAGGTCTCCACCAGCATCCGCGCGGGCCGGTCGGAGCGGATCCACACCAGGCCGGACGACGAGGTGACGTCGCCCGTCTGGACCCCCCAGTCGGCGCTCGGCCGGCCGGAGAGCGCCAGGGCGGGCGCGGCGCCCGCGACGGTACCGGCGACGGCCGCGGCGGTCGCGGGCAGGGCCAGCGCGGCGGACGCGGCGACGGAGCCGCGCAGCACCGTGCGGCGGTCCGTGGCGTTGGCGGGTTTCCGGGGACTGTTCGTCATCGATGTGCCTCCTGCGGCGGGATCGGTGGGGCCGTGACACGGGGGAACGGTGCGACTGCTGTGCCGTGCCATACGTAGCCCCCGGCGGCGGCCGGTACA
>NZ_JARJHW010000219.1:0-11420 GCF_040560175.1 Streptomyces panacea | reverse complement strand
TTTCAAGCCGCGGTGGCCGGTCTGTGGAACGGCGCACACCCAGGCCGGTTAACTTCGGCGAAACAAATGGGTCATGCTTGAGAAATCCCGCATACCTATGGTCGGGTCCTGCGTGTGCCACCGCACTGGCCGCACGACCAGTAGCGATAAACCCCCGCCCCTCCCCGGGGACGGGAGGAGGAGGAGCTGGATGTTCCAGAACGCCGATGACGCCAAGAAGTTCATCGCGGACGAGGACGTGAAGTTCGTAGACGTCCGCTTCTGCGACCTGCCTGGCGTGATGCAGCACTTCACGATCCCGGCGAAGGCGTTCAACCCGGATGACGAACTGGCCTTCGACGGCTCGTCGATCCGCGGTTTCCAGGCGATCCACGAGTCGGACATGGCGCTCCGCGCCGACCTGTCGACCGCTCGGGTGGACCCGTTCCGTCGCGACAAGACGGTGAACATCAACTTCTTCATCCACGACCCGATCACGGGCGAGCAGTACAGCCGCGACCCGCGCAACATCGCCAAGAAGGCCGAGGCCTACCTCGCGTCCACGGGCATCGCGGACACCGCGTACTTCGGCCCGGAGGCCGAGTTCTACGTCTTCGACAGCGTGCGCTTCAACACGACGTCGAACGAGAGCTTCTACCACATCGACTCCGAGGCCGGCGCCTGGAACACGGGCTCCACCGAGGACAACCGCGGCTACAAGGTCCGTTACAAGGGCGGCTACTTCCCGGCCCCGCCGGTCGACCACTTCGCCGACCTGCGCGCCGAGATCTCCCTGGAGCTGGACGCCGTCGGCCTCCAGGTCGAGCGCCAGCACCACGAGGTCGGCACCGCCGGCCAGGCCGAGATCAACTACAAGTTCAACACGCTGCTCGCCGCGGCCGACGACCTGATGCTCTTCAAGTACATCGTGAAGAACGTCGCCTGGCGCAACAACAAGACCGCGACCTTCATGCCCAAGCCGATCTTCGGCGACAACGGCTCCGGCATGCACGTCCACCAGTCCCTGTGGGCCGGTGGCGACCCGCTCTTCTACGACGAGCAGGGTTACGCGGGCCTGTCGGACACCGCCCGCTACTACATCGGCGGCATCCTCAAGCACGCGCCGTCGCTGCTGGCGTTCACGAACCCGACGGTGAACTCGTACCACCGCCTGGTCCCCGGCTTCGAGGCCCCGGTCAACCTGGTCTACTCGCAGCGCAACCGCTCGGCCGCGATGCGCATCCCGATCACCGGCTCCAACCCGAAGGCCAAGCGCGTCGAATTCCGCGCCCCGGACCCGTCGTCCAACCCGTACCTGGCCTTCTCGGCGCTGCTCCTCGCGGGCCTCGACGGCATCAAGAACAAGATCGAGCCGGCGGAGCCGATCGACAAGGACCTCTACGAGCTGGCCCCGGAGGAGCACGCGGGCGTGGCCCAGGTCCCGACCTCCCTCCCGGCGGTGCTGGAGGCCCTTGAGGCCGACAACGAGTACCTGCAGGCGGGCGGCGTGTTCACGTCGGACCTGATCGAGACGTGGATCGACTACAAGCGCACCAGCGAAATCGCCCCGATCCAACTCCGCCCGCACCCGCACGAGTTCGAGCTGTACTTCGACATTTAAGATGTAAGGCTCGAACCAGATAAGCAACAGCAGGCCGCAACGAGCATTGGCTCCACCCCCTGGGGTGGAGCCAATGCTCGTTTTGGGCTGCCAGCCACGAAAGAGCGCCGGGACGGTCTGGAACCTTTAGCCTTGAGAGCCTGAACTCTCCCGAACTCGCTTGGTGTCAAAGGGGAGAGCACCCTGACCAGAGCCGGCCTCCCCTTGCCGCATCGGCCCTTATCCTGCTCGTCGCGCAGCAGCGCCCTAACGGACCAGGGCAGCGGCTTCGCGGTTCCTCGCTTCTTCATGGTCGGGGGTGGTCGGTGCCGCGCGCCGGTGTCACACGCAGGGGGTGACGCCCCCGAAACGTGTCCCGACGATTCCCCTGCGTCTATGAACGGGAGTCACTTCAGAATATTAGGCGCATATCGCACACGATACTCCGCAGAGGTCACCATAATATTGCGCGCACCCTCCCACGCAATTGAAAGAGAAACGCCCTCTCCGTTTTTCTCGCACGTCACTCTCGACACCTCAGACAGACCCCAGTCAACCCGATCCGGCTCGGTCTTCATAGCGAGAGTCAGCCCCCCTGTCAGACTAAGACGATCCACCCCCACCAGCGTAAGAATTACGAGTCGAGGGTCTCCTTGAACGTCAGAACGCACCCGACCGACGTCGTCCCAAATATAGTTGAATGTCAGTTCGACGCTGTACCCGAACTCGACGAACCGGAGATCCACCAAGAGACACTCCTCAAAATACTTCCATCGCCGCAACTCCGAATTCAATTGCCGATAAACAGGGTCCTTCATCTTGAGTGCACCTCAATCCCATGGCTGTTTTTAGGAGTTGTAGCATTGCCGAACTCGTCCAAGTAGTTCCCGTGCCCGTTCCTCACGCGAACACCCCATCCCCCATTTCGACTCATCACCCTCACTTCCTCTCCCGCTTCATTCGTAAACAGATACCCCTTCTTGTTGTTCGCCAAGAGGCACCGGCGGCGGGGTAGGCGTAGGTGCGCTCGATGTCCAGCACAGCAACCCAAGTAAGATTTTCGATTCCGCCCGGATGAACGGATAGTGACGGCCACTCGGTGTCGTTACAGACTCGCAGCCACTGCACGGGCGACAGCGGAGTCAACTCCTTCTCCCGGCCAGCGCTGTGCACCTGTTGTGCACCGGCCCGCCCGATACAGGCACATCCGTGCTGGTGAGAACTCTCATTGAGCTGTACTTCGACATCCGAACCGCGAAGTCCGCGTGTGCACCGCGGGGCCGTTTTGCTGACGTGACGTCAGAGAGACTGCGAGGGCCGCTACCCCATTGCCGGGGCAGCGGCCCTCGTTGGTTTGTCCCGGTCCTGTGCCGTGGCAGGTAGACAAGGGGGATCGTTCGCCGCCCTCCGGACGGGGCGGACGGGGGCGAAGCAAACTGGATCAGTGGTGGAGCCGCAGAGGCCGTTGTCCGGGGCGCGGGTCTCGCGTTGGATTTCGAGATGGCTGCCGTGGGCCCACCTGGATGCGTCGGGATCGGCGACTACTTTGCCGACCCCGGGGTTTCGTGTTTGTGGGCGTTGAAGCGCGCCTTCTTCTGGCGATTGCCGCACGTGTTCATGTCGCACCACTTGCGGGTGCGACTCTGGCTGGTGTCGAAGAAGGCCGCTTGGCAGGTTGGCGACGAGCACAAGGCCAGTTTTCCGTCTCGTTCGCCCGCGATGACGCTGATCGCGTCGGCGGCGACAACGCCCAGGGCATCCTCCACGGAGGAAGTCGAGCCGAGTCGCCATTGCCGATTTCCCTCGGGCGTCAGGATGGCCGCGGCCCGGCTCTGAGCGCTGCGGTCATTGATGACCTGGACAGCGGACGCGGGGAGGGGTTCTCGGCGTGCGGCCGCTGTCGCGGCGGCGTGAATTGATTCCCGCAGCTCCCAGGCGCGTTCGAGCTGGGCGGTGGTGCAGGACTCCACGGCGAGGCCACTCACCGCCAGCCAGTCGACAAGTCGGTTCGGCGCGGGAATACGTTCCACCGCGTCGCCGCGACGCTCCGTCAGGGTCGCCGTGAAGCTGGTCGCCAGCACCTTGCCGAGACGGAAGTCGGGGAACTGAGCACGCATGGAACCACCTTAGCCGGTTGCACGCCAACGTCGCGATCTGTTAGAACCGTCTTAGCCGGTTCCGACATGTCACAAGCGGTTCGCCCGATGACCAGGAGGTCCCATGTCCACACACCGGTACGTCACCGACGCCGCGGCCGGCCCTGATCGTGGCGTTGTCACCACGTCCGCCCACCCCGGCGGGGGCATCTCATGAACCGTCGAACCAGCGACGTGCAGGCATTCGAAGCCCACGCGACCGACACCGACCTCGACGATCTGCGCGGGCGACTGGCCGCGGCACGGCTGCCGGAGGCCGAGACGGTCTGTCGCGCCGCGCCCGACCCGCGCCGATGGGATCAGGGCGTTCCTCTCGCCGACCTCGCCGATCTCGTGAACTACTGGCGCACCGGGTACGACTGGCGGTCGTTCGAAGCGCGCCTCAACCAGATCGGCCAGTTCCGCACGACCATCGACGGGGTGGGAATCCACTTCCTGCACCGCCGATCCGCGCGCGCGGAGGCCACTCCTCTGATCGTGACGCACGGCTGGCCGGGCAGCATCGCTGAGTTCATCGATGTGGTGGACGAGCTGGCGGATCCGAAAGACGCGGACACGCCGGCGTTCCATGTCGTGGTCCCGTCGCTGCCAGGTTTCGGTTACAGCGACAAGCCGGCCACCACCGGGTGGGGAACCGAGAAGATCGCGGCCGCCTGGGTGGAACTGATGGGAAGGCTCGGCTACAGCAAGTTCACCGCCCACGGCGGCGACTGGGGTGGTGTGATCACCACCATCCTCGGCGGCAGGTTCCCGGAGCACGTGCTCGGCATCCACACCACGACCGCGCAGGCACCGCCCGGGTTGACAACGGACGGGCTGACGGCGGCCGAGCGCGAATGGACCGAGGAGACCCGCGATTTCTGGCGCCACCACGCGGCGTACGCGAAGCAGCAGGCGACCCGACCGCAGACCATCGGATATTCGCTCGTCGACTCACCGGTCGGGCTTCTCGCCTGGATCCTTGACAAGTTCGCCGAGTGGACAGATACCGAAGACAGCCCGTTCGAGACGATTTCCAGAGACAGGATTCTGGACAACGTCACCCTGTACTGGCTGACACGGACCGGCGCGTCGTCGGCCCGCATCTACTACGAAAGCCACAACTCACTCGACCCCGGTCTTCGGGTCGACGTCCCGTCAGCAATCAGCGTGTATCCCCGCGACATCGAGAAGTGTCCCCGCGTCTGGGCACAGGAGCGGTACCGGCAGATCGTCCGATGGCGGTCGCCCGAGACCGGGGGGCATTTCCCGTCGCTGGAGGTTCCCGGCTATTTCGTCAAGGATCTGCGAGAAGGCCTCGCGGCAGTGCTGGCCGCTCGCGGTAATTGCTCATGACAGCACCGGCCTTCGTCGCTCGTGCAGCGGGCAAGGGCCGCTTCCCTGCTCTGCTTCGACGTCTGGACCGCGCGGCCTAGGCTCCCGGTGTCGCCTCGATGAGGTGGAAGATGTTGGGGGCCGGCAGTGGGGTCACCGTGCGGAGGGTGAAGTCGGAGGCTGTGCAGAGTGCCCTGAAGTCCGCCTCCGTGCGTTCCCGGCCTCCGACGTTCACCAGCATGTTCAGGTCGCTGAGGTAGACCGTGCCGGGCTGGTCGGTGGGGACCGTCGGGGGGAGTACCGGTTCGACCATCAGGAGGGCGCCGTCGGTGGGGACGACCTCTCTGATGTGGCGCAGGATCGTGGCGCATCGGGTGTCGTTCCAGTCGTGGATGATGCTTTTGAGTAGATAGAGGTCTCCCCCGCTCGGGGCCGATTCGACGAAGTCGCCGGTGCGCAGTTCGACCCGGTCGGTGAGGCCGTCGCGGGCCAGGCGGTCGGGGGCCTGGGCCAGGCCCTCGGGGGTGTCGTAGAGGATGCCGCGCAGTCCGGGGTGGGTTCTGAGGATCGCGCTGAGCAGGGTGCCGTCGCCGCCTCCCATGTCCACGACGGTGGTGAAGCGGGCGAAGTCGTAGTGGTGCGGTGCCGCTTCGGCGGCCAGGCGGGTCCCCTGGCTCATCGCGGCGTTGAAGTCTGCCGAGAGCGTGGGGTGTTGCCCGAGGTGGCCGAAGAAGTCCGTGCCGAAGACGGTGGCGAACGTGGTCTCTCCGGTACGTACTCCCTCGTCCAGCAGATCCCAGGCCCGGAGCATGACGGGATCGGTGAACATCGCGGCCATGGCGCGCATGCTGCCGGTGGTGTCGGAGCGCAGGAGGTCGCCGGCCCCGGTCGTGCGGAAGGCGCCGGGCTCGGGCTCGTCCAGGAGTCGCAGTCCGGCCAGGGCGCGCAGCAGGCGCAGGGTGGCCTGGGGATGGGTGGCGAGGGTGCGGGCCAGGTCGGTGGCGGTGAGGTTGTTCGTACCGATCCGGTCGAAGATGCCCAACCGCACCGCCGTGCCCAGGGCCTGGGTGGCCATCTGTCCGAGTACGAGTCGGGACACCGTGCCGCGGGCCTGCCAGGCGGTGTCGTCGGCGCGGGCCTGCCATGCGGTGTCGTCGCTGTTCCGGTTGTCACGTTCCGCGGACATGGGACCTCCTGGGTTGATTCACGCGCGTACGTGGTGGCGGCCGATCGGGAGCATCAGGGGTCTGCCGGAGACGGGGTCCTCGATGACGCGGCTGTCGAGGCCGAACACCGTGTGGACGGTCTCCCGCGTCAGTACGTCGGACGGGGGGCCGGAGGCGTGGAGGCGGCCGGACGCGAGGGCGATGAGGTGGTCCGCGTAGCGGGCCGCGAGGTTGAGGTCGTGCAGGACCATGACGATCGTGGTGCCGCGGGCCTCGTTCAGGTCGGTCAGCAGGTCGAGGACCTCGATCTGGTGGCTCGCGTCGAGGAAGGTGGTGGGCTCGTCGAACAGGAGCAGATCGGTCTGCTGGGCGAGCGCCATCGCGATCCATACGCGTTGGCGCTGGCCGCCGGAGAGTTCGTCCACGGCGCGGTCGGCGAGGGACGTCGTGTGCGTCGCCTCCAGGGCGGACGCCACGGCGTCGTCGTCCGTCTTCTTCCAGCGGGAGAAGGCGGTCTGGTGCGGGTGCCGGCCGCGACCGACGAGGTCCGCGACCGTGATTCCCTCGGGGGCCACCGGGGACTGCGGCAACAGGCCGAGCGTACGGGCCAGTTCCTTCGCGGGCAGGCGGTGCACCTCCTTGCCGTCCAGCACGACGCGGCCCTCGCGGGGTGCGAGCAGACGGGACATGGCGCGCAGCAGTGTGGACTTCCCGCAGGCGTTGGCGCCGACGATCACCGTGATCCTGCCGGGCGGGACGGCCAGGTCGAGGGAGTCGATGACCGTGCGGTCGCCGTACCCGAGGGTGAGATGTTCGGCGGCGAGTGAATGGGTCGTGGTCATGGCGAGCCTCCCGCCCGGTTGGTGCGGATGATCAGATAGACGAGGTAGGGGGCGCCGAGTACGCCGGTGACGACGCCGACCGGGTAGCGGGCGCCGAAGGCGAACTGGCCGCAGAAGTCGGCGACGAGGACCAGCAGGGCCCCGACCAGTCCGGCGGGCACCAGCAGGGACGTACCGGCGCCGACGATCCGGGCCGCGATGGGGCCGGAGAGGAACGCCACGAACGCGATCGGCCCGGCCGCCGCCGTGGCGAAGGCGATCAGCCCGACGGCGGCCACGATCACCGTGATACGGGTGCGTTCGACGCGTACGCCGAGAGCGGCGGCCGTGTCGTCGCCGAGCCGCATCGCGGAGAGGTCGCGCGAGCGTGCCAGCAGTACGGGCGTGAGTACGGCCACGGCGACGAGCACCGGTACGGTCTGGTCCCATGTCGCGCCGTTGAGGCTGCCGGTCAGCCAGCGCATCGCCTCCTGGAGATCCCACTCCGCGGCTTGGGACAGTACGTAGGACGTGGCGCTGTCGAGCATCGCGGAGATCCCGATGCCGATCAGGATGAGCCGTGCGCCGACCACGCCGTCCCGGAACGCCAGGCTGTACACCAGGATCGCCACCCCGAGACCGGCGGCGATGGCGAGGATCGACACCTGCGTCTCGCCGAGGGACAGCGTCACGATCGCGACCGCCGCCGCGGCGCTCGCGCCGGAGCTGATGCCGATGATGTCGGGGCTGGCGAGCGGGTTGCGGAGCATCGTCTGGAAGGTGACGCCCGCCAGACCGAAGCTGAATCCCGCCACCACGGCGAGGACGGCCCGCGGCAGCCGGAGGCGCCCGACCGTGAAGGAGGCGCCGGGCACCTGTTCGCCGAGGACGACCCGGACCACGTCGTGGGGCGGGTAGAACGTCTGGCCCGCCATCAGGGTGACGGCGAACGCGGCGACGAGGAGTACGGCGAGTACGAGGACGACCAGGCGACGACGGGACGCGCGCCGGACCCGGCCGCGGGCCACGACCTCGACGCCGATCACGGCTTCCGGCGCTTCGGCGCCTTCGGCGGACGGTCGCCCGGTCAGGACCTTGGCGCTCACAGGGCACGCACCTTCTGACGGCGGACGATGTAGATGAAGAACGGGGCGCCGATCAGCGCCGTGACGATGCCCACGTCGATCTCCGCGGGCCGCGCCACGACCCGTCCGACCACGTCGGCGGCCGTGAGCAGCGACGCCCCGAGCAGCACCGAGAACGGCAGCAGCCAGCGGTGGTCGACGCCGATCAGCAGGCGGCAGGCGTGCGGTACGACAAGGCCGACGAACGCGATCGGCCCCGCGACCGCGGTGGACGCGCCGCACAGCACGACGGCGCCGAGCGCCGCCACGGCCCGTACGACGGCGACGCGTTCGCCGAGCCCGGCCGCGAGTTCGTCGCCCAGCGCGAGCGAGTTCAACGCGCGGGCCGACAGCAGGCAGAGGGCGAAGCCCACCGCGAGGAAGGGCAGGACGTGCCCGATGCGGTCGAAGGACGCGCCGCCGACACCGCCGATCTGCCAGAGCCGGAAGCTTCCCGCGATGTCGTTGCGCGGCAGGACGACCGCGCTGACGAGCGAGGCGAACGCCGCCGACGTGGCGGCGCCGGCGAGGGCGAGTTTGAGGGGCGTGGCGCCTCCTCGTCCGAGTGTCCCGACCACGTACACGAACAGGGCCGAGACCGCGGCGCCCCCGGTCGCGACCCAGATGTACCCGGTGGGTGACGTGAGCCCGAAGAAGGCGACGGCGGTGACGACGGCGAGCGAGGCGCCCATGTTGACGCCGAGGATGCCGGGATCGGCGAGCGGGTTGCGGGTCACCCCCTGCATGACGGCCCCGGCCAGGCCGAGCGCACCGCCGATCACGACCGCGAGGACGGTACGGGGGATGCGCTTGGCGGCCGCCGCCTGCTCCAGGGTGTCGTCCGCTCCCGCGAGCGCCGCCCAGACGTCGGACCAGGCGACGGCGCGCGAGCCGAAGGCGAGGGACGACACCATGAGGGCGGCCAGCACCAGGACCGCGAGGAGCAGCCACAGTGTCCGGGGGCTCGCCGGACGGCGGGGCACGACGGCCTCGGGTGGAGTCCTGGTGCCGGCTGCCGGGTCGACCGTCGTCACTTGACCTTGTCCGCGGCCTCGGCGAGCGCCGCGACGTAGTCGTCCAGCACCCAGGAGATCGACAGGGGTGTCGGGTTGGCGGCGGTCGCCAGGGGTGCGTCACCGGGCAGCAGGTACGCCGAGCCGCGGCCGATGGCGGGGATCTTCGAGAGCAGCGGGTCCTTGCCGAGCGAGGTGAGCAGTTCGCCGGACTCGTCGCCGTAGCCGGTGATGATGTCGACGTCGTCGAACACGTCGATCTGTTCGGCGCTCTTCGTCAGGGCGAACTTCTTCGTGCCCTCGGACGCCTTCGCGATGCTGCCGGGGATCTTCAGGCCGAGGTCCTCGAAGAAGAGGGTCCGGGTGTCGTGCGCCGTGTAGAAGCCGATCTCGCTCACGTCGTTGGGGTCGACGTGGGTCATGAACATCGCCGACTTCCCCTTGAGCTGGGGGTACTTGGCGACGGTCTGGGAGATGTCGCCCTCAAGGTCCGTGATCAGCTTCTCGCCCTTGTCCGCGAGTCCGATCGCCTTGCTGTTCGTCCGGATGATCTCGCGCCACGGGGTCGCCCACGGGGCCTCCGGGTATGCCACGACGGGGGCGATCTCGCTCAGCGTGTCGTAGTCCTGGCGGGTCAGTCCGGAGTACGCGGCGAGGATGACGTCCGGCTCGGTGTCGGCCACGGCCTCGAAGTCGATGCCGTCGGTCTCGTCGAACAGCACCGGCGTGTCCGCCTTGAGTTCGTCAAGACGCTCGGCGGTCCAGGGCAGGACGCCGTCGTCGTTGTCGTCGCCGAAGTTCGCCTTCGCCATACCGACGGGTACGACGCCGAGCGCCAACGGCACTTCGTCGTTGGCCCAGTTGACCGTGGCGACGCGCTTGGGCCTGGCGGGGATGGTGGTCTTCCCCAGGGCGTGCTCGACCGTCAGGGGAAAGCCGCTCGAACCGCCCTTCTTCTCGCCCTCGCTCCCGCTCTCGGTGTCGGCCGGGCCGCCGCAGGCGGCGAGACCCGTCAGGGCGGTTGCGGCGGCGGCCGCCATGAGCAGGCGAAGACGGTGTGCAGGCATGGGTCCGTACTCAGCTTTCGGAAGGTCGGGGGTACGGTCCTCGCCGGGGGCGCGGTGCTCGCACGGCCGGGTCGCGGGAGTCGCGGGATGCGTCGCGAAAGGACGCGCCACGTCCCCGGGACCCGACTGGACACCCGGTTAGGTAAGGCTTACCTTCGCACCTTATGAGAAGGGGCCGCTGTGTCGCAATCGCCGCTTTCAGACAGGGGTTGTAGCAATCGGGACATGCGGATCACTGCGTACGGACGGCGCCCGGCGTACGGAAGGTGCCCGGCGTCAGCCCCGTCGTACGCCGGAACGCCACGCCGAAGGCACTCGCCGACCGGTAGCCGACCTGCTCCGCGACGGCCTCGACTTCCCAGCCCCGGGTGAGCAGGGCGACCGCGTGCTGCGCCCGTACGGCCGCCACCCAGCGCGCGAAGCTCGTACCCGTCTCGGTGTTGAACGCGCGGGTGATCGTGCGGGGGCTGACCCGCAGCGCGGACGCCCACTCCGTCAGGGTCCGGGGGTCCCCCGGATCCTCGCGCACCGCCTCGGCGATCGGGCGCAGCAGGGTGGAGGTGGGTACGTGGACGAGCAACTCGCGCGGCGAAGGCGCGAGTACGTCGAGCACCAGCACCTCGGTCGCCGCGCGCGAGGCGGCGGAGAGGCCGGGGTCGCCGAGCCGTTCCAGCAGCAGTCGCAGCAGGGGCGTGATCTCGACGGCCACCGGCGCCGGTGAGATCGACGACGTGGTCCGGAAGCCGAAGAAACTCGCCCGGAACCAGGTGCCGGCGACCGCCGAACCGGAGTGCGGCGTCCCCGCCGGCATCCAGAGGCCCAGCGCCGGGGTGACGGTCCAGACCCGTGCGCCGACCACCGCCGAGGACGCGCCGCGTTCGTTCCAGAGCAGTTCGTGGAAGGGGTGGGAGTGCTCGTCCCAGACGGTGTCGTGGGCGACGACCTCGTCGTAGCCCGCGATGACGAACGGCGTGTCCACCCCGCCGGGCGCGATCGCCGGCAGCGATCTGGTCTCCCTGGTCATGCGCGGGGCCGGTCCGCGCAGGAGCCGGTGAGAGGGATGACGTATCGCATTCCGTCACCATAGGCCGTGTCTGACAAATGGCGCCGTCCGCCCGCAGGGCGGGGCTCACGACGTCCGGTGCGTGCGATCGCAAGGCGGAGGATCGCTCTCGTACTG
>NZ_JARJHW010000218.1:0-11570 GCF_040560175.1 Streptomyces panacea | reverse complement strand
AGGCCGCCCTCGTCGAGCACTACCCGCGGCTGGCGCGGATCGCGTATCTCGTGCTGCCTCCCGCGCTCGGTCGCAACCGCCGCGTGCTGACCGCCCACGCCGTCGTCCAGCGCTCGTTGCCGCGCAACCGCACGGCGGCGACGCCCGAGGACGGATACGCCTACGTACGCGGCCGGGTGCTGCGCCAGGCGCTCGACGCGGGCCGCCCGCTGCGCCGCGCGGCACGGCCCCGGCGCGCCCAACTGCCGCCGCTGCTGCCGCACGTGTGGGGCCTGCGGCTGTTCCCGCGCTCGGGCGGCGCCGACGAACTCGCCCTCGACCAGCGTCTGTCGGCCCTCTCCGGCGGCGCCAGGGCCGCCTTCGTACTGAGGGGGCTGGAGCGGCTGCCCGACGGGGACGTACGCCGACTGCTCACCGCCGCCGGGGTCGAGGACCCGGACGCGGCCCTCGTGGAGGCCGACGGCATCGGTACGGAGGGCGTGGCGCTGCTGGAGTCCCCCGAGTACGACCCCTGTTCGCTCCAGGCCCGCCCCACGGATCTGCTGCGCCGGCGCCGGCACGCGCGCGCGGCGGTCGCGGGTGTCGCCGCCGCGGCCGTCTGCGGTGCGCTGCTCGGGCTGCCCGGCGACGGCTGGGGCGCGAACGGCGCCGCCGCCCCGTCGTACGCGCGGGGCTCGGCGGCGGAGGCGGCTCTGGACCCGGCGAAGGTGCACCGCGTTCCGGAGAACGCCTGGCGGGCGTCCGCCCGTACGGACTTCTCCGTGTGGCCCACGCGCGGCGCGCTGGCCGACGACCGGCCGCTGCTGCGGCGGGCGCTGGCGGTGTGGGCCGGACCGGGGCCGTCGGTACGGGTCTCGTCGACCCCGGCGACGCCGGTGGGGCCGCCGATGGGACCGGCGCAGCTGCTGTACGCGGGCGAGGTCGACCGGGCGCGCGTGGTGCTGCTGTACGACGGGCTGCGGATCGCCCGGTACGCGGAACCCCGCACCGGCACCGGCCCCGTGGCGCTGGACTTCGCCCGGGTCGACGGGGCGTCGGCCGACACCCCGCCCGGCGCGGCCCCGGCCACGTACGCGCTGGTCGCCGGGCGCACGGACGGCAACGTGCGCTATCTGACGGCGCCCTGGGTGGGCGTGACGTCCGTACGCGATCTGCTCGACCCGGCCGGTGGCGCGCGGCCCCTCGGGCGCGGCGCGGACGGGGTGACGGATCCGCTGCCGACGCCCGGCGCGCGGCGGGAGTGCGGGGCGTGGGACGTGCTGGAGGTGGCGGAGAGCGGCAAGGGCGGCGCCGTGCGGCTGCTGTCCGACCTCGGCGAACTCACGCCCGCGCGGCTGACGTCGGGCCCGCCGTCGGCGCCCTCGGACGTGTCGGGGCCCGCGGCGCGCGCCGCCTGGGCGCGTACGGCGTGTCTGCTGCCGGCGGTGCGCTCGCACGGCGTGCGGACGGTGAACTCCTGGCAGTACGCGAGCCAGAGCCTGCCCGAGTCCAACGGCGGCGCCCGCTGGGTGTGCACCCGCGCGGAGACGTGGCGGGGCACGGAGAGCAGGGTGCTGGCGCAGTTCCAGCCGCCGTCGGCGAAGGCCGGCGTGCCCAAACCGGGAGCCGTCGCGGCGCGCGCGGAGAACTCGTCGGCGTGCGGCGCGCGGGAGCCGCGGGTGCTGGCGGGCGTGCTGTGGAAGTCGCGGGGCGGCCGGTGGTACGTACTGGCGGCCGGCAGCGACGAGTTCCGCTCCGTCCGTACGACGGGCGGTGTCACGGGCGACGGGCGGGGGCGGGTGCTCGCGGTGCCGGCCGGGCCCGGTGACCGGGCGGAGCTGGACGGGCTGCTGGCGGACGGCACACGGGTGGGCGCGCTGCGGTGACGGGCGGGGCCCGGCCGGTCAGGGCAGGAGCAGCCAGTCCGTGGCGAGCGTCCCCGCGAGGCCGAAGCCGAGCACCCAGGTGGCGAGGCGGGTGCGGCCGTGCCTGCTGAGTTCGATGACGACGCCGCAGAGGATCATCGCGAACCCGTAGAGGCCGACGACGAGGACGGAGCTGCGGTTGGCGAACCGTACGGCCAACAGGGTGGCCATGGCGACCAGAAGGACCGAGGCGACGACGACGCGGACGCGGCGGGCCTGGCGTGGGGTGAGGGCACTGTCGTCGTGGCCGTCGGCGCCGGGACCGTCCAGGTCGTCGGCGACGGCGTCGGCATCCGCATCGGCATCGGCCGCCAACTCCGCCGTCACCCCGGATCTCGCCTCGGACCTCGCCCCGGACACCAGCTCCGGTACGGGCCTTTCGGTGACCTCTTCCTGGTCAGGTGCGCTCATGGTCGGCGAGCGTAACCGACAGGCCGCGGCCACCGACGGTTAGGCTGTTCATATGACGACCGGGGTACGACGCAGAATGGGCGTCGAAGAACGACGGCAGCAACTGATCGGTGTCGCGCTGGAACTGTTCAGCCACCGTTCGCCCGATCACGTCTCCATCGACGAGATCGCGGCGGCCGCCGGCATCTCCCGGCCGCTGGTCTACCACTACTTCCCGGGCAAGCAGTCGCTGTACGAGGCCGCGTTGCGGCGGGCCGCCGACGAGTTGGCCGAGCGCTTCGTCGAACCGCGCGAAGGGCCGCTCGGCACCCGGCTGCTGCGCGTCATGACGCGCTTCTTCGACTTCGTCGACGAGCACGGCCCCGGCTTCTTCGCACTGATGCGGGGCGGTCCGGCCGTCGGTTCGTCCAGGGCCAACGCCATGATCGACGAGGTGCGGCAGGCCGCGTACGAGCAGATCCTGTCCCACCTCTCCATCCAGTCGCCGCCGCCCCGGCTGGAGCTGGTCGTGCGCTCCTGGGTCTCACTCGCCGAGTCGACGGCGCTGCTGTGGCTGGACGGCCGCCGGATCCCGCGCGGCGACCTGGAGTTGCAGCTGGTGCACGACTTCGCCGCGCTGGCCGCGGTGAGCGCGGCGTACGACGACGAGATGGCGCGGATCCTGCTGCCGGTCCTCGCCGACGAGCCGCCGGGCGGCCCGTTCGGCGATCTGGTGGCCCGCCTGACGGCCCTGGCGGCGACGCTGCCGACCGCGGCGCTGCCGCTTCCCGCTCCGCGTACGTCGTAGGACGTACGCCGCACGGAACGTACGCCGACGGGACGTACGGCTACAGGACCGCACGGCGTAGACGCAGGGGGCTGTCAGCCCGCCGCCCCGTAGACGACCGTCACTTCCTTGAAGCCGAGGGAGGTGAGCAGCCCTTGCAGCATGCTGGTGGTGTTCTTCTCGGCGCGTTCGGTCAGTCCGCTGTCCTTGGCGGCGTCCTGGATGTGCTTGGCGGCGAGCTTGTTGACGGCGCGCTCGTCGGCCGGATTGTCGGAGAAGAAGTCACCGAGCCGGTCGAACAGTCCGCGCTGCTTGGAGACGGCGTACGACCGGTCGGCGTCCAGCGTGGCCTTGCCCAGCTCGGCGTGCGGCAGCCGCAGCGTCGCGGTGGTGCGTTCCTTGTCGACCTGGACGTTCTTGTCGCCGATCCCGCCGAGATCCACGTACGACCCGACGCTGCCGGCCCCCACGTAGAGCGTGCGGCTCCCCTTGATGGAGTCGGGGAGGAACTTGGCGTCCTTCTCCAGATCCACCACCACCTGGAAGTTCCCGGACGCCGCCTGGTACCGGCTGAGGTCCTGGATGGATTTGAGAAGGGTCGGTCCGGTGCGGTCCTTCGTCTTCTCACCGAAGACATCGTCGAATCCGGGCACGAGGTCGAGCCGGCTGCCGATCCCGATCAGCACGACAAGCACCACGAGCCCGACGGGCAGCTTGACCCACCAGGGCGCCCTCGACACGCGCGACGCGCGTGTCCTGCCCTGGCCCTGTTCGGGTTCTGGTTTCACGTCGGTGGACGTCATGCCTACCGGGTTACCCGTCCGGCGGGGTTCACGCCACGACGAAGCCTGCAACAAGTTCGGGCAACTTCCGCGCATGGAAGCGGCGTTGACGGGATCGGCCGCCCCGGCTCACGGGATCGGCCCTCGCAGCGCCCTCGCCAGGCCGTTCGCCCTGTCCTCCGCCAGGCCCCGGCCGAACGCCGTCTCGTACGCCGGGTCGCCCACCGACTCGCGCGCCCCGCGTTCGCACTCCGTGCGGACCGCCGCCAGTTCCGGCGTGCCGCGCTGGGGGTGGCCGACCATCCGCCAGTAGGCCTGGCCCGTGCCGTAGACGTGGGCCGCCCGTTCGCCGTCGCCCTGGGCGGCTATGGCCGCCGCCAGGAGGTCGAGGCCCAGTGCGATGCCGAAGCTGTCGCGCAGTTGGTGTTTGCCGTCGAGCATCGAGCGGGCGTGGGTCTCCGCCTCGTGCGGGCGGCCGGTCAGCAGGTGGACCAGGGAGAGCTGGTAGTCGGCGTACGAGCGGGTCCAGCATTCGCCCCGCTCCGCGCACTCCTCGCGGAGGGTCGCCGCCTCCCTGCCCGCCTCTTCGAGCCGGCCGAGGCCGGTGAGGGCGAAGACACGGACGAGGCGGCAGCGCAGTTGCGAGGGGTAGGAGAAGCCGTCGCCCCCCACGGCGCTCAGCGCGCGGTCGGACACCGTGTGGCCGGCCTGCGCGCGGCCCATCATCAGTGAGGTGAGGCCGAGGAGGTACGCCGCCGAGAGCATGGACTCGGGATCCTTGTCCTTCCAGGCGGCCATGCTGCACCGTTCGCCGAAGCGGTGCGCGGCCTCGTGGTCGCCCTGGAGCATCACGGTCAGGCCCAGCGCCCACATCGTGCGGGTCCGGTCCGGTCCGGGCGCGTGGTGGGCGGCGAGGGTGCGTTCCAGGTAGATCCTGGCCTCGTGGAGGTGGCCGCAGCAGGTCCAGAAGAAGCCGACCCGGCCCGCCATCTCCTGGGCCGCCGCCGGGTCCGTGGCGAGGAAGTGGTCGAGGGCGGCGCACAGGTCGGAGTGGCTGTCGGCGATCCTGCCGTACCAGGCGATCTGGTCCCGGCCGAGCCATCCGCCGTGCGCCTGACGGACGAGCGCGGCGAAGTACGTGGCGTGGCGGTCGGCGAGCACGCGCTCCTCGCCGAGTTCGGCCAGCCACAGGGCGCCGTACTCGCGCAGTGTGTCGAGCATCCGGTGGCGGGTGCCGTCGCGCCGGAGCACGGAGCGGTCGGCGAGGCCCGTCAGGGCGCGGGTGACGTCGTCGGCGGTCAGCGGTCCGCCGGCGCAGACGGCGCGCGCGTCGGCCTCCTCGATGTCGCCGCTGAACACGGAGAGTCTGGCCCACAGCAGCCGTTCCAGCGGGGCGCAGAGTTCGTGGCTCCAGCCGATGGCGGTGCGCAGCGCCCGGTGGCGCCGGGGCCAGACGGTCTGGTCGGTGAGGACGTCGAGGCGGGAGGTGAGCCGTTCGGCGATCTCCTGGACGCTGTTCTCACCGAGGCGCGCGCAGGCGAGTTCGAGGGCCAGCGGGATGCCTTCGAGGCGGCGGCAGATCTCGTCGGCGGCCGCCGCGACGGGCGGTTCGTCGAGGGAGACGCCGGGCGCCGCCGTAGCGGCGCGCTCACGGAAGAGGGCGAGGGCCAGGCCCTTCTCGTCGTCGCCGTCCAGCGGCAGGGGCGCCACCTCGACCCGTTCCTCGGCGGGGGTGCCGAGCGGTTGCCGGCTGGTGGCGAGGACGGTGAGGCCGGGCGCGGCGGTGAGGAGTTCCCCGGCGAGCAGGGCGCAGGCGTTCACCAGCCGTTCGCAGCAGTCGAGTACGAGCAGCAGCCGCTTGTCGGTGAGCCATTCGCGGAGTGCTTCGACGGGCATCCGCAGGGTGTGGTCGGCGAGTCCGACCGCGTCGGAGACGGTGATGAGGAGCAGTCGGTCGTCGGTGAGCGGCGAGAGGTCGACCCACCAGACGCCGTCGGGGTAGCGCTCGACCGCCCGGCCGGCCGCGCGCAGCGCCAGTCTGCTCTTGCCCACGCCACCGGGGCCGGTGAGCGTGGTCAACCGGTGTGTCCGTAAAGCGCGTTCGACGGTGGCCAGCTCGCTCGTGCGTCCTACGAAGCTGGTCGTCTCGTCGGGAAGATGTCCCACCACGGGGACAGTCTGGCCCAGTTGGGGACCAGGACTGCCACCCATGGTGAGAATCAGTCAGAAAGGGACCTGTTCGATCAGGAGGGCAGGTCCGCCGGCGAGCCGGTCACCCCCCGGCCCGGAACACCGCCACCGTCCGCCCCGGCACCGCGAAGGTGCCCGAACTCCGCTCGTACAAAGCTTTCTTGACCGTCGCGTCCGAGCCGCCCGCCTGCTCCGGGTGCAGTCCGTACGCCCGGCCGGCGAGCGCCTCGATCCGCTGCCGCGACGTGTCCGGCATGGCGTTGAGGACCACCACCAGCTCCCCGAGGCGCATCGTGATGACACCCGGTGTCTCGTCGGGGCCGGACAGCGGGAAGGACAGCGCGGACTGAACGGCGCCCATGGAGGAGAGGCGGAATGCCGACTCCGTGGTACGGATCCTCAGCAGATCCTGGTACGCGGCGGAGGCGCCGGTGATCTCCGGGCAGCCGGGGGTGATGCCGGGGGTCCCCAACAGGGGCTTGGCGTAAGGCCACTTGTCCTCGTTGTCGGCGGCGGGCGGCAGTCCGCGCCCGAAGCCGTTGCCGTCGCGGCAGTCCCAGTTGATGGCGTTGAACCAGTCGCCGCTGTCGTAGGAGTTGCGGTCCAGCGACTTGGAACGGAGCAGGTCCGTCCCCGCCTGGGAGAGCGAGGGACCCTGGGTGAGCGCCGCCGTCGCCATGGCGAGCACCTGCGCCCTGGCCCGGTCGGCGGCCGGGGTGGCGCGCGGGAGCTTGAACGCCAGGGCGTCGTAGAGGCTCTCGTTGTCGTGCGCGTCCGAGTAGGCGAGCGCGTCGCCGGGTGCGGCGGCGTAGCCGGCCGGGGCGCCGTTGTAGTCGACCTCGGAGCCCTTGACGGTGCGGCCCGCGCTGTCGGTGAAGGAGTAGTCGGCGAGATTGCCGGTGAGACCGACCTTGATCAGGTCCTGGTAGTGCAGCAGCCTGGCCCGCTGTTCGGCCGGAGTGCCGTTCGCCGTGGAGGAGTTGGGGTCGGTGAAGAGTCCGGACGCGAAGCCCTGGACCCCGGGGTCCTCGTCGAACGGGCCGCCGCCGCGCACCGCGTCGCGCGCCCGGTCGGAGAAGGTCGCGATCCCGGTGCCCGCCATGTTCTTCTGCGTGGCCTGGACGAAGCGCGCGTCACCCGCGATCTCGCCGAAGTCCCAGCCCTCGCCGTAGAGGACGATCGCCTTCCCGTCGACCCCGTCCTTCGCGACGGTCAGCGCGTCCAACGCCTTCCGTACGGCGAGGATGTTGGCCTTGGGGTGATGGCCCATCAGGTCGAAGCGGAAGCCGTCGACCTTGTACTCCTTCGCCCAGGTGACGAGCGAGTCCACCACGATCTTGCCCATCATGGCGTTCTCGGGCGCGGTGTTGGCGCAGCAGGTGGACGTCGCCACGGTGCCGTCGTCGAGCAGCCGCTGGTAGTAGCCGGGCACGATCCGGTCGAGTACGGACTTGGGGTCCTGGCCGCTCGCCACGGTGTGGTTGTAGACGACGTCCATGACGGTCCGCAGGCCGGTGCCGTTGATGCCCTGCACCATCCGCCGGAACTCCACCGTGCGCTTCGTGCCTTCGGGGTCACTGGCGTAGCTGCCCTCGGGCACCGTGTAGTGCAGCGGGTCGTAGCCCCAGTTGAAGCCGTCCTTCGCCGCCGCCTTCGCGACGCAGGCCTGCTGCTCGTCGGAGTCGGGGGCGTACACGGACAGGTCACAGGCCGGTTCCTGCTGGTCGGAGGGCTTCTCCGGGATGGTGCCGATGTCGAAGGCGGGCAGCAGATGGACGTAGTTGGTCCCGGCGCCGGCCAGTTGGGCGAGGTGCTTCATGCCCTTGGACCCGGTGTCGGTGAAGGCCAGATAGCGGCCGGGGTGGTCCGAGGTGCGGTCCGCGATCGAGAAGTCGCGGACGTGCAGCTCCTGGATCCGCGCCTCGCGCATCGGGACGGCCGCCGGTTTCCTCAGCGTCGACCAGCCCTTGGGCGCGAGCTTCGGATCGGTCAGGTCGACGGCGAGGCTGCGGGCCGAGTCGGTGGTCAGTGCGGTCGAGTACGGGTCGGTGACCTTGTTGGTGACCATCTTCCGCACGCTGGGCGCCCAGACGTCGACCACGTACCGGTACGGCTTGCCCGTCCAGCTCCTCTTCCCCTCGACGGACCACACACCACTGCGGTCGTCGCGCCGCATCGGCACGCTCGATCCGTCCAGTTCGAGCGCGACCCGCCGGGCGGTGGGTGCCCACACCGACAAGGTGGGACTTCCCTTGCGGAAGACGGGCCCGAGCGAGGAGCGGGTGGCGTCGGCGGCGTACAGGTCGTCCAGCACGCCCGGAATCTGAACGCCGGTCGCGTCGAGCAGCGCGCCGTTGGCGGCCCGCTGCGTGGCGACGAGCTGGCCGCGCAGCGACTCCTTCACCCTGTCCCGGTCACGCGGGTCGACGGTGAAGGCCGGAAAGTCCTTCAGGTGCGGGTGGTCGGCCTTCTGGGCGTCGGTCAGCGTCCCCGGGGCGAGCCGCAGCCACTGCCCCTCCTTGGACAGCGCGCCGTTCTCGACGGTGATGCCGCCGTCGGGCGCGTAGACGAGCTGCTGGCTGGTGGCCTCGGTGGCCTTCACCTTCCACACGACGGTGTCGCGGTCGATCCACTGCGCCTCGGCCTTGCCGAGATCCGGCGTGGGTACGGCGCCGGCGGTCGGCAGCAGATACTTCGGCCGGCCGCCGAGCATCCAGACCTCGTTGCCGTACGTCGCCAGGTCCAGCGACTGGTCCGACGGCAGGTCCTTCTCGTCGCCCTTGTGCAGGATGTAGCTGAGCGATGTGGCGCCCTCGGCGAGCGGCACCTCGTACGTCACGCCGTACGCGTCCTCCTTCACCGGCATCAGCGGCTTCGCCCAGTCGGTCGGGTCCTTGGCGCCGGTCCAGGTGTGCAGTCCCCAGCCGTCGTAGTCGCCGTCGACCCGCTGGTAGTGCAGGACGGCCTTGGTCTTGTCCTGCGGCGGGTAGGCGCCGTCGGGCGCCTTCTCGCTCTGCCCGTCGGCGCCCTGCTCGACCCAGACTTCACCGGTCTTCGCGAGGTCGACGGTGCGCTCGGGGCCGTCCGGTGTGCCGTCCTTGACGACGGTGTACGGGACGCTCGACGCGCCTTCGGGGACGTCGACCCACGCGAACGCGCCGTACGCGTCACGGCCGGTGAACTCGGCGGTCTTGTCACCGGACTTGAGCTGCCACCCCTCGTACTTCCCGTCGGGGCGCTGGTAGTGCACGATCGCGTGCTCGCGCTCGACGGCCGTGGGCGGCTCGGGCGCGGGCGTCTGCCCGGCGGTCGACGAGGCGAGGGCCGAGGCGGTACGGCCCCGGCTGTCAATGACAACCGCCTTGTAGCGCAGGGGTGTTCCTGCGGTCACGTCGGCATCGAGATGCTGGGTGACCTTGTACGGGGCGTGGTCGGCGCTGCCGAGGGTGCGCCACTTGCCGTTGCCGGTCTGGGCGGCGAACACGACGCGGTTGAGCTGTCCGCCGTCGACGTCCGCGCCGATCTCCACGGTGCCGGTGGCGCCCGCCTCCGGGGCCGTCAGGGTGATCGACGGCTTGGCGGCGGGCGGCGCGAGCGGTTCGGCGGCCCGCAGGACGAGCGACGACAGCGCCGGGACGGTGACCTCGATCGTCGCGTCGGCCCCGCTGCGTACCGTGCCCGAAGTGCCGTACACGGCACGGAAGTCGGCCCGCGCCGAACCGGTCGGCACCCGCACGGTCTTCGGCGTCGCCGCGTTGTTCACGGCGACGACGTACTCGTCGCGCTTCCGCGCGTCGGTGCGGGAGAACGCGTACACGGAGTCGGCGGCGTAGCGCTCGGTCTGTACGCCGTCCCGCAGCGCCGGGTGGCGCTTGGTGAGCTTCGAGAGTTCGGCGATCGACCGGTAGATCGGGTGCGTGGGGTCGTACGCGTCCGAGGCGTGCGTGCGGTCGGTGCCGAGCTGGTCGTCGTCCAGATAGTCGGGGGTGGTGGACGCGAAGAGGCTCTGGCGGGCGTCCTTGTCGCCACCGGGGCCGGTGAAGCCCTGTTCGTCGCCGTAGTAGATCACCGGGTTGCCGCGCGAGAAGAACATCAGCTCGTTGGCGAGGCGGGCGCGCTGGAGAAGTTCGGCGTCGCCGGCATCCGGGTTGTCCTGCTTGAGGAAGGTGCCGATACGGCCCATGTCGTGGTTGCCGAGGAAGGACACCTGCTCGTAGGCATTGGCCTTGTCGGTGGTGTAGCGGTAGTCCTCGGCGAAGACCTTCCCCAGCCGTTCGGTGGACGCTCCCTGCGAGGCGAACGCGCGCGCCGCGTCCTGGAGGGGGAAGTCGAGTGTGGAGTCGAGCCGCCCGCGTGTCACGGACGGGGAGGTGACGGCGGTGTCGGCGGAGTAGACCTCGCCGAACATGAAGAAGTCGTCGCGGCCCCGCTTCGCGGCGTAGGCGTCGAGCGCGGTGGCCCACTGGGTCCAGAAGTCCAGGTCGACATGTTTGACGGTGTCGATGCGGAAGCCGTCGATGTCGAAGTCGCGGACCCACTTCTGGTAGATCTCCGCCATGCCGTCGACGACCTCGGGACGCTCGGTCCACAGGTCGTCGAGGCCCGAGAAGTCGCCGTACTCGGAGCTCTCCCCGGCGAAGGTCGAGTCGCCCCGGTTGTGGTACATCGTCGGGTCGTTGAGCCAGGACGGGACCTTCTTCTCGCCCGCCTTGGGGACCGGTGTGTACGGGAACGCGTCGGTGTCGACGCGGCCGACGCCCTCGCGGTCGTCGAAGGGGCGGCCGTCCTTGTCGAGATACGGATAGGCGCCCTTGGGGCGGTAGTTGTACTTCTTCTCGGCGTAGTCGACGGTGTCGGCCGTGTGGTTGGTGATGACGTCGAAGAAGACCTTCATGCCCTTGTCATGGGCCTTGTCGATCAGCTTCGCCAGCTCGGCGTTGGTGCCGAAGTGCGGGTCGACCTGGGTGAAGTCGGTGATCCAGTAGCCGTGGTAGCCGGCCGACATGTCGTCGCCCGTGCCCTGCACCGGCTTGTTCTTGAAGATGGGCGCCATCCAGATGGCGGTGGTGCCCAGGCCCTTGATGTAGTCGAGCCGATCGGTGATCCCCTTGAGGTCGCCGCCCTGGTAGAAGCCCTTGCCGGTGGGGTCGTAACCGGTGGCGTCACGCGAACCGGTCAGCCCGCCGCGGTCGTTGGACCGGTCGCCGTTGGCGAAGCGGTCGGGCAGCACGAAGTAGAACTGGTCGCGCGTCAGGTCGTGTCGGGCGGGTTCGTCGGCGAGCCGGGCGTCCGACGGCGGGGCCGGGGCGCGGGCGGCGACGGCCGGCAGCGCGGGCACCAGGGCCGCGCACAGGGCCGCGGCCACGACGGCGACGGCCGCGGTGCGCGGGAGCGCGGGCAGGGGCGGGCGTATCACGCGGGGATCTCCTCGGGGTACGGGAGGGCCGGCCCGGAGACGCGCGTGGGGCTGGGGTGCGCGTCGCCGGGGCGGCCGGATGGTGCGGGGGGCTGTCTCTT
>NZ_JARJHW010000217.1:0-11633 GCF_040560175.1 Streptomyces panacea | reverse complement strand
GATGTGTATAGGAGACAGGGGCGGGGGAGTCCGTCGGGGGCTCCGGTGCCGAGCAGAGTCAGTTCCACGCGGTTGATCCTCCCGTGTCGGCGCGCTGGGTGCTCGCCCGGCTACGCTGCGGGCAGCAGACAGATCATTGTGGCGGGCCCCGGGAGGCGGACATGGCGTGGACGTGGCGGTTCGAGAAAGCCGACGGGACGGAGGTCCGGCCGGCCGTGGAACCGGAGGAGTTCACCACGCAGGGCGACGCCGAGTCCTGGGTCGGTGAGGCCTGGAAGGAGCTGCTGGAGGGCGGCGCCGACCAGGTGACGCTCTTCGACGACGGCAGCAAGATCTACGGACCGATGAGCCTCCAGGCCGATCCGGAGACCGTGCCCGACGAGACCTGACAACGGGTTCGCGGCTGTCCTCGGGTGCCGCAGGGGCCTGGCCCCTCCGGCACCCGAGGAGAGAGCCGTCCGCCTTCCGGACCGTCCCTTCCGGACCGTCTCGGTCGTCCCCGTGGTGCTCACATCGGTACGGACGCGGCGCGGTCACCCGCGTACGCCCGACCGCTCCCGTGGACCGCCGCGATCAGCCGCGTACGCCGCACAGGTGCAGCAGCGCCGCGACCCTTCGGTAGGGCTCGGTGCGCCCCGCCCGGTCCTCAGCGGCCAGCAGCCGCTCCAGTTCGGCCGGCGGGGGCAGCTCCGCGTCGTTGGCCATGTTGTCGGAGAAGACACGCACCCCGTACCAGGTGTGCAGCGGCGCCGCGATCCCCGCGAGCGTCGCCGTCAGCGCGGACAGCCGGTCCGCGCGGACCCGCAGACCCAGCCTGTTCGTGTACGTGGGGGAGTCGAAGGCGTCCAGCGCCCCCGTCCAGTCCCCGGCGATTCCCGGCCGCAGGGCCAGCGCGTCCGCGTTCCGTACGAGCAGCGAGAGCAGCCCCCCGGGCGCCAGCATCCTGGCCAGCCCCGCGAGCATGGCGTCCGGCTCCTCGACGTACATCAGCACGCCGTGGCAGAGCACCACGTCGAAACTGCCCGGCAGGAAGTGCACCCCGGTCTGCAGCCCGTCGCCCTCGACCAGGCTGACCCGCTCACGGATCCCGGCGGGCTCGACTTCGAGCGCCTCCCGCGCGAAGGCCATCATCGCGGGATCGGGCTCCAGCCCGGTCACCGTGTGCCCGGCGCGCGCCAGCCGGAGCGCCTGGGTGCCCTGGCCCATGCCGACGTCCAGGACCCGCAGCCGCTGTCCGACCGGATAGCGCGAGGTCAGCTGCTCGTCGAGCTGCCGGGAGACCAGCTCCTGACGGACGATGTTCCGCAGCCCGCCGAGTCCGGCCAGCCAGTCGGCCGAACCCCCCGTGAAGCCGGATGCCCCAGTGCTCAGGGCCGGTCCCCACGCTTGACCTGCGGCTTGGGCAGGCGCAGTCGGCGCATCTGGAGCGTACGCATCAGCGCGTAGGCCACGGCGCCGCGCTTGGGCTCGTCCGGGAAGCGCAGGGCGAGCTGCTTCTTCAGCCGGATCCAGATGCCGATGGAGTCGACGACGATCAGCACGATGATGCCGAGCCAGAGCAGCAGCGCGATGTTCTGCAGCTGACCGACGCGGACCATGCTCAGTACGAGGATGATCACGGCGAGCGGCAGGAAGAACTCGGCCATGCAGAAGCGCGCGTCCACGTAGTCGCGGACGAAGCGGCGCACCGGGCCCTTGTCACGGGCCGGCAGATAGCGCTCGTCACCACTGGCCAGCGCTTGACGCTGCTTGGCCAGATCGACACGGCGCGCCTCGCGCTGCTTCTTCATCGCCGACTTGCGGTCGGTCGGCGTCGTCGAGGCACGACGACGCTGCGTCTGGGCCTCACTGCGCTTGGGGGTCGGGCGGCCCTTCGGGGCCTGCGGGTCACGGGTCTGAGTGGAGAGGTCGGCCGTCACCTTGTCGGCGGTGGCCTTCTCGTCCTTGGCGCGGCTACGGAACACAAAGCCCAAGGGTACGGGGTGATGTCCGGGCGACCCACCCCCGAGGGGAACGATCCGGCAACGGCGGGCGTCTGTACTGGTGCAGAGGGGACCAAGCGCCCACTGCCCCCGAAGGTCACCTACTCCCTGCGCCGGAGCGACATGGGGGCCAGTCGTCCTTGGGGATGAGCCCATCCGTTCCCGAACAGTGCGGTAATAGAGACAGGGCCCGTACTGTGGGTTCTGTAGGAGTGCTGGATCCGGAGTCCGTCAGAAGGGGGCGCGCGAAGCCCATGAGCGGTGTGATGAAACGTATGGGGATGATCTTCCGCGCGAAGGCCAACAAGGCCCTTGACAGGGCTGAGGATCCGCGCGAAACCCTCGACTACTCGTACCAGAAGCAGCTTGAGCTGCTTCAGAAGGTGCGCCGCGGTGTCGCCGATGTGGCCACGTCGCGCAAGCGGCTGGAACTGCAGCTGAACCAGCTCCAGGGCCAGTCCACCAAGCTGGAGGACCAGGGCCGCAAGGCACTGGCGCTCGGCCGCGAGGATCTGGCGCGTGAGGCGCTGTCCCGCCGCGCCGCGCTCCAGCAGCAGGTCAGCGATCTGGAGACGCAGCACACCACGCTGCAGGGCGAGGAGGAGAAGCTCACTCTCGCGGCCCAACGTCTCCAGGCCAAGGTCGACGCCTTCCGTACGAAGAAGGAGACCATCAAGGCGACCTACACGGCCGCGCAGGCGCAGACCCGGATCGGGGAGGCCTTCTCGGGCATCTCCGAGGAGATGGGCGACGTCGGCATGGCCATCCAGCGTGCCGAGGACAAGACCGCGCAGCTCCAGGCACGGGCCGGCGCGATCGACGAGCTGCTGGCCTCCGGCGCCCTGGACGACCACTCGGGACTGGCGAAGGACGACATCGCCGCCGAGCTGGACCGGATCTCCGGTGGTACGGATGTAGAGCTGGAGCTTCAGCGGATGAAGGCCGAGCTGGCCGGCGGTTCGTCGTCGCAGCAGGCCATCGAGGGTGGTGCGGCCGACCGTCAGGAAGGCGCGCAGCCCTCGCAGACGCCGAACAAATTCGACAAGAGCTAAGGGCACGTCATGATCGTACGGATCATGGGGGAGGGCCAGGTGGAGCTCGGGGACAGCCACCTGGCCGAACTGGACAAGCTCGACGACGAACTTCTCGCCGAGATCAACGCGGACGACCAGGACGGCTTCCGCCGGACCTTCCACGCGCTCCTCGCCAAGGTGCGCGAGCTGGGCGAGGCGGTGCCCGACGACTCCCTGGAGCCGTCGGGGCTGATTCTGCCCGCCCCGGGCGCCACGCTCGAAGAAGTACGCGCACTGCTCAGCGACGACGGTCTGATCCCCTCCCCCTGACCCTCCGGCCGTCCCTCGCACCACGCTCCGGCACTCCCGATGCCCCGTGCCTCACCGCACGGGGCATCGTGCTGATCCCCCGCGGACACCTCGTGGATCGCACCGGAGGAGGACCGCCGGTGACCGGATCGGTCCGTACGCCGCCGCACGCCGTACCGTTCGGTTGTGACCTCACTCGGAACCGGCTTCGACCGCGTACGAAGCTGGCTGCGGGCCCACCCACTCGCGTTCGACGCCGGGCTGGCCGCGGCCGTGCTCGTGTGCATGGTGGCCGGCGCGTTCGCCGACCCGCGCTCCCGCCACGAAGCGTTGCCCGCGTTCGGCCAGGAGGCCCCCGGGCTGCGCAGCGTGGTCCTGATGGTCCTGGGGGCGGGCGCTCTCGTCTTCCGGCGCCGCAACCCCCTCCCCGTGCTTGCCTTCACCGGGGTGGTGAGCGTCGCCGAGCTGCTGACCAGCGACGCGGTCTCGCCGGTCGCGATGAGCACCGTCATCGCCGTCTACACCGTCGCCTCGCGCACCGACCGACCCACCACCTGGCGCGTCGGCCTCGCCACCATGGCCACGCTGACGGTCGCCGCGATGCTCTCCGGCCCCACCCCCTGGTACACGCAGGAGAACCTCGGCATCTTCGCCTGGACCGGTATGGCCGCCGCCGCCGGTGACGCGGTACGCAGCCGCCGGGCCTTCGTCGACGCCATCCGGGAGCGCGCCGAGCGGGCGGAACGCACCCGTGAGGAGGAGGCGCGCCGCCGGGTCGCCGAGGAGCGGCTGCGGATCGCCCGCGACCTGCACGACGTCGTCGCGCACCACATCGCGCTGGTCAACGTCCAGGCGGGCGTCGCGTCGCACGTCATGGACAAGCGCCCCGACCAGGCCAAGGAGGCGCTGGCTCACGTACGCGAGGCGAGCCGCTCCGCGCTCAACGAACTGCGCGCCACCGTCGGCCTGCTCCGCCAGTCCGGCGATCCCGCCGCCCCCACCGAACCGGCCCCCGGCCTCGCCCTGCTCGACGAGCTGGTCGGCACCTTCCAGCACGCGGGCCTCCCCGTGGAAGTGGCCCGCGGCGAGGCGGACGGGCGCCTGCCCGCCGCCGTCGACCTCGCGGCGTACCGCATCATCCAGGAGGCGCTGACCAATGTGCGCAAGCACGCGGGCCCCGGCGCGAAGGCCGAGGTGAGTGTCGTACGGGTCGGCCCGACCGTCGAGGTCACCGTCCTCGACGACGGCACCGGCACCGGAGAGCCCGCCGACGGCAGCGGCCACGGTCTCCTGGGGATGCGTGAGCGCGTCACGGCCCTCGGCGGCACCCTCAACGCGGGCCCCCGCTACGGAGGCGGCTTCCGTACGCAGGCGATACTGCCGGTCAAGGCCCGTACGGGGCGGTCGGGGGAGGACACATGACGATCAGAGTGCTGCTGGCCGACGACCAGACACTGCTGCGCAGCGCGTTCCGGGTGCTGGTGGACTCGGAGCCCGACATGAAGGTCGTCGGGGAGGCCGCCGACGGGGCCGAGGCCGTGGCACTGGCCCGGTCCGAGAAGGCCGACGTCGTCCTGATGGACATCCGGATGCCCGGTACGGACGGGCTCGCCGCCACTCGCATGATCAGCGCCGATCCGGAGCTGGACGGGGTGCGGGTGGTCATGCTGACGACTTTCGAGGTCGACGAGTACGTGGTGCAGTCGCTGCGGGCCGGCGCCGCCGGCTTCCTCGGCAAGGGGGCCGAGCCCGAAGAACTCCTCAACGCCATCCGGATCGCCGCCGCCGGTGAGGCCCTGCTGTCGCCCGTCGCGACGAAAGGGCTCATCGCCACCTTCCTGGCGCAGGGCGGCAGCGCGGGCGAGGGACCCGACTCGGCGGCGTACGCCAAGCGGCTCGCCGCCCTGACGGTGCGCGAGCGCGAGGTCCTCGTCCTCGTCGCCGGCGGCCACTCCAACGACGAGATAGCGGAGCGTCTGGTGGTCAGTCCGCTCACCGTCAAGACCCATGTCAACCGGGCCATGGCGAAACTGGGCGCACGGGACAGGGCTCAATTGGTGGTAATCGCCTACGAATCGGGCCTGGTACGTCCAAGGGTGGAGTAGACCCCCACCGCTGCGTACTCCAGGCGCGGTATGCGACCCGTAAGGAAATCGACCTGGGGTCGACCGACAGGGCCTCTCGGATGGCAGATCGTATAGAGGGGCCCCTGCGCCCTTCTGCACGCGTACACCACAGAAGAGAGACCCCATGTCCTGGCTGTCCAGATTCAGCCTCGCGCAACGGGCCCTGATAGGGCTGATATCGATCATCGCGCTCGTCTTCGGAGCGATCGCGATCCCCCAGCTCAAGCAGCAGCTGCTGCCCTCCATCGAACTTCCGATGGTCTCGGTTCTCGCCCCCTACCAGGGCGCTTCGCCCGATGTGGTCGAGAAGCAGGTCGTCGAACCGATCGAGGCCTCCATCGAGGCCGTCGACGGAATCACCGGTGTCACCTCCACGGCGAGTGAAGGCAATGCCGTGATCATGGCCAGTTTCGACTTCGGCGGTGATGGCTCGAAGCAACTGGTCGCCGATATCCAGCAGGCCGTGAACAGGGCCCGCGCGCAGCTCCCCGAGGACGTCGACCCGCAGGTCATCGCCGGCTCGACGGACGACATCCCGACCGTCGTCCTCGCCGCCACCTCGGGCGAGGACCAGCAGGCGCTCAACGACCGGCTGGAGCGCACGGTCGTCCCGGCTCTCGAGGACATCGAGGGCGTCGGCCAGGTCTCCATCGACGGAGTCAGGGACCTCCAGGTATCCGTCACCCCCGACGAGAAGAAGCTCGCGGCCGCGGGCCTCAACTCCATGGCCCTCTCGGAGGCGCTGAAGGCGGGCGGCGCGACCGTTCCGGCGGGTTCGTTCTCCGAGGACGGCAAGAGCCGCACCGTGCAGGTCGGCGGCGGCTTCACCGACCTGAAGCAGATCGAGGACCTGCGGGTCGGCGGTCCGCAGGCGGGCGCCCCCCAGGGTGGACAGGGCAGTGGCCCCGTACGCCTGGGCGACATCGCCACCGTCAAGCAGGAGCCGTCCGAGGCGACGTCCCTGACCCGTACGAACGGCGAGCCCAGCCTCGCCGTGATGGCCACGATGGACAACGACGGCAGCGCCGTCACCATCTCCAACGCCGTCAAGGACAAGCTGCCGGACCTCCGTAAGGACCTCGGCGACGGCGCCGAACTGACCGTGGTCAGCGACCAGGGCCCGGCCGTCTCCAAGTCCATCTCCGGCCTGACGACCGAGGGCGCGCTCGGTCTGGTCTTCGCCGTGCTCGTGATCCTGGTCTTCCTGGCCTCGATCCGCTCGACCCTGGTCACCGCGGTCTCCATCCCGCTCTCCGTCGTCCTGGCGCTGATCGTGCTCTGGACCCGCGACCTGTCGCTCAACATGCTGACGCTCGGCGCGCTCACCATCGCGATCGGCCGCGTCGTCGACGACTCGATCGTGGTGCTGGAGAACATCAAACGGCACCTGGGCTACGGCGAGGAGCGCGAGTTCGCGATCACCTCGGCGGTCAAGGAGGTCGCGGGCGCGGTCACCGCCTCCACGCTCACCACGGTCGCGGTGTTCCTGCCGATCGGCCTCGTGGGCGGCATGGTGGGCGAGCTGTTCGGCTCGTTCTCGCTGACGATCACGGCGGCCCTGCTGGCGTCGCTGCTCGTCTCGCTCACCGTCGTACCGGTGCTCTCGTACTGGTTCCTGCGCGCCCCCAAGGCCGTACGCGGGATGGACCCCGCCGAGGCCCGCCGGATCGCGGAGGAGAAGGAGTCCAACAGCCGGATGCAGGGGCTGTACGTCAAGGTCCTGGGCTTCGCGACCCGGCGCCGGGTCACCAGCGTCGTCCTGGCCTTCGTCATCCTGCTCGGCACGTTCGCGATGGCACCGCTGCTCAAGACCAACTTCTTCGACCAGGGCGAGCAGGAAGTCCTCACCGTCAAGCAGGAGTTGGCGCCGGGCACCAGCCTGGAGACGGCCGACGCGGCGGCGAAGAAGGTCGAGAAGACCCTCGACGGCTTCGACGAGATCAAGGACTACCAGGTCACCGTCGGCTCCTCCGGCTTCATGGCGGCGTTCGGCGGCGGTACGGGTGCCAACCAGGCGTCCTACCAGGTGACCCTGAAGGACTCGGGGACGTACGAGAAGACCAGCGACGCCATCGACGAGGCCCTGGGCAAGCTCGACGGCGTCGGTGAGACGACCATCACGGCCGGCGACGGCTTCGGCAGCCAGGACCTGAACGTCGTCGTCAAGGCGTCCGACGCCGAGACCCTGGCGAAGGCCGCCGAGCAGGTACGGGACGAGGTCGCCGGTCTCGACGACGTCACCGACGTCCAGAGCGACCTGGCGCAGAGCATCCCGCGTATCTCGGTCAAGGCGAAGCCCGAGG
Source organism: Streptomyces panacea (assembly GCF_040560175.1). Classification (NCBI taxonomy): domain Bacteria; kingdom Bacillati; phylum Actinomycetota; class Actinomycetes; order Kitasatosporales; family Streptomycetaceae; genus Streptomyces; species Streptomyces panacea. Next base: position 3,900 of record NZ_JARJHW010000217.1, on the reverse strand, counting down.
CGGCCGAGGCCGGGTTCAACGACGCCACGCTCGGCATGGCCGTCGGTCAGGCCGTACGGGGTACGCCGTCCGGCAAGGCGACCCTCGGTGACACCGAGCGCGACGTGTACGTCACGTCCGAGAAGCCGGCCAGGACGATCGCCGAGCTGAAGGCGCTGCCGCTCGGCGGCGTGAAGCTCGGTCAGATCGCCGACGTGAAGCTCGCGCCGGGTCCGCTGTCCATGACCCGGATCGACGGCTCCAGGGCCGCCACGATCACCGCGAAGCCCGTCGGTGACAACACCGGCGCGGTCGGCACCGCGCTCCAGTCGAAGATCGACGCGCTCGACCTGCCGGAGGGGGCGACCGCCTCCATCGGCGGCGTGGCCGAGGACCAGGACGAGGCGTTCATGCAGCTGGGGCTCGCCATGCTGGCGGCCGTGGCGATCGTGTTCATGCTGCTGGTCGGCACGTTCAAGTCGCTGATCCAGCCGCTGATCCTGCTGGTCTCCATCCCGTTCGCGGCGACCGGCGCCATCGGTCTGCTGCTGCTCACCGGTACGCCGCTCGGTGTGCCGGCGATGATCGGCATGCTGATGCTGATCGGCATCGTGGTGACCAACGCGATCGTGCTGATCGACCTGATCAACCAGTACAGGCGGCAGGGGCTCGGCGTCGTCGAGGCGGTCATCGAGGGCGGCAGGCACCGTCTGCGCCCGATCCTGATGACCGCGCTGGCCACGATCTTCGCGCTGCTGCCGATGGCGATGGGGATCACCGGCGAGGGCGGCTTCATCGGCCAGCCGCTGGCCGTGGTGGTGATCGGCGGTCTGCTCACGTCGACGCTGCTGACGCTGCTGCTGGTGCCGACGCTCTACTCGATGGTCGAGCTGCGCAAGGAGCGCCGCGCCAAGAAGAAGGCGGCGAAGCGCGCGGCGAAGCCGGGCGGCACGGACGGCGGCGACGGTACGCCGCCGCGCTCCGACGCGCCGTCGCCGGAGCCGGTCAACGTCTGACCGAGGACCGGGGCCATGAATGAGTAAGGGGCGCCCGCCATTGGCGGGCGCCCCTTACCGCTGCTCCGTACGGCGTACCGCCGCGGACACGCTCTACGGCAGCGCCAGCATCCGCTCCAGCGCCAGCTGGGCGAAGTCCGCCGTCTCCTTCTCGACCTGGATCCGGTTGATCTCCTTGCCCTCGGCGAGCGATTCGAGCGTCCACACCAGGTGCGGCAGGTCGATGCGGTTCATCGTCGAGCAGAAGCACACCGTCTTGTCGAGGAAGACGATCTCCTTGTCGTCGGCGGCGAATCGGTTCGCCAGCCGCTGCACCAGATTCAGCTCGGTGCCGATCGCCCACTTCGAGCCGGACGGCGCCTCCTCCAGCGTCTTGATGATGTACTCCGTCGAGCCCACGTAGTCGGCCGCGGAGACCACCTCGTGCTTGCACTCCGGGTGGACCAGCACGTTCACACCGGGGACCCGCTCGCGGACGTCGTTCACCGAGTCCAGCGAGAAGCGGCCGTGCACGGAGCAGTGGCCGCGCCACAGGATCATCTTCGCGTTCCGCAGCTCCTCGGCCGTCAGACCGCCGTTCGGCTTGTGCGGGTTGTAGAGGACACAGTCCTCCAGCGACAGCCCCAGGTCCCGTACGGCCGTGTTGCGCCCCAGATGCTGGTCGGGCAGGAAGAGGACCTGCTCGCCCTGCTCGAAGGCCCAGGTGAGGGCGCGCTCGGCGTTGGACGAGGTGCAGATGGTGCCGCCGTGCTCGCCGGTGAAGGCCTTGATGTCGGCGGAGGAGTTCATGTACGAGACGGGGACGACCCGCTCGGCTATGCCGGCGTCGGTCAGCACGTCCCAGCACTCGGCGACCTGTTCGGCCGTCGCCATGTCCGCCATGGAGCAGCCCGCGGCCAGATCCGGCAGGACGACCTTCTGGTCGTCGGCCGTCAGGATGTCCGCCGACTCGGCCATGAAGTGCACGCCGCAGAAGACGATGAACTCGGCCCCGGGGCGCGCGGCGGCGTCCTTGGCGAGCTTGAACGAGTCCCCGGTCACGTCGGCGAACTGGATGACCTCGTCGCGCTGGTAGTGATGGCCGAGGATGAAGACCTTCTCCCCGAGCTTCTCCTTCGCCGCGCGAGCGCGTGCGACCAGATCCGGGTCGGACGGCGACGGCAGGTCGCCGGGGCACTCCACGCCGCGCTCGCTGCGGGTGTCGGCCTCGCGGCCGAGCAGGAGCAGTGCGAGGGGCGTCGGCTGGACTGCGAGATCCTGACGGGCTTGGGCCGTGGTCACGTCACGCACCCTTTCTTCTCTGCGGAGGAGCCTTTTCGTCTAATTGACGTTATCTATCATAACCGCTTCACGTCACTTTGACGATGTCGATAGCGTCGATGTGACGCATTCCCGGGAACGTGACCCGTGCCGCTCCCGAGCCGGGTGTGCGAGCATGAAGAGAAGAGCGACAGACGAGGCGAGCGGCGTGCCCGGAATGAATCCGTGGCCATGACGGTTGTAGCTGTCGGCAATGAGTCCGTACGTCCCCTGCCTCCGGCGGGGAGGCCCCACCCCGGGAGAGAAGCAGATGTCCGTATCGGACGAGACCACCACCGTGAGCGACGGCATCCTCCTGTCCGACGCCGCCGCGGGCAAGGTCAAGGCCCTGCTCGACCAGGAAGGCAGGGACGACCTCGCGCTGCGCGTCGCGGTCCAGCCCGGCGGCTGTTCCGGTCTCCGTTACCAGCTGTTCTTCGACGAGCGCTCGCTGGACGGCGACGTCGTCAAGGACTTCGACGGCGTCAAGGTCGTCACCGACCGGATGAGCGCCCCGTATCTGGGCGGCGCCTCGATCGACTTCGTCGACACGATCGAGAAGCAGGGCTTCACGATCGACAACCCCAACGCCTCCGGTTCCTGCGCCTGCGGCGACTCCTTCAACTGATCGCCGGTCGCGGTTCGGCATCCGCGAGTCGCACGCCCCGTGAACGGGACAGTGAAAGGCGGCGGCCCCCTCGACCGGGGGCCGCCGCCTTTCGCGTGCGCCGTTGCCTCCGGGCTACTTCCGCGAGGGCACGGCATCGCCCGTGACCGCGTCCAGGACCTTCCGGTCCCCGAGCGGCCGGTCCAGTGTCACCTTCTCGGTGAAGCTCTTGGCCATCGCGATGCACACCCCGCCCTTGGGGGCCGAGTCGACCACCTCCACCCGCACCGAGGACCCGCTCTCGTCCGCCCGCAGGGAGTACTCGCCGCACACGCCGGTCGTGAAGCGCACGCTCAACGTGCTGCCGTCGGCGGTGTACGTCTCGATCGGCGACCCCTTCTCGCCGTCCCGAGGCTCCTCGGCGGGGGGTGCCTCGTCGCCGCCGTTGCCGCCCCGCGTCAGATACTCCGCAAGCACCGCCGTCCGGGCGACGGTCGATGCCGGGCCGCCCCCGGCGGGCGCCACCTCGAACCACCACGACGGTACGAGCGCTGCCCGCCCGTCCACCTGCCGCGCCGCGAGTCCGAAGACCGCCTTGTCCACATCCACCGGCGTGGGCTTTGCCGGCTCCGCGCCCTTGTCCCCGGGCCGGCACGGGGCCGCGGGCTCCCGCCCGTCCTCGTGCGGCACCGCCGACGCGCAGCCGCCGATCCCGCTCGTGCCGGGGGCGTTCGACGCCTCGTTGAGCAGCTTCAGCGCCTCGGCCGCGCCCACCACCGGATACTCGGCCCCCTTCGCGGGCGCCTTCAACTTCCCGCTGCCGGCCACCACTTGGCCGTCCGCGCCGATCTGGATACCGGTGGACCAACCGTACGTCGGCAGCCCGCCGATCACCGGCGCGGCGTTCACCACCCGTACGGCGCCCATCAGTTGGCCCGCGTCGAGGGCCGCGTCCCGCTGGCCCAGCGCCTCCAGCACGGGCGCGGCGGCCTTCTTCGC
>NZ_JARJHW010000216.1:0-11638 GCF_040560175.1 Streptomyces panacea | reverse complement strand
GGCCCGGCGCGGACACGAACTGCTGGTCGGCCTGGTCGGCGGCTGCGCACTGGTGGCCGTCGGCGCCGCCGGCGTACTCGGATTCTCCGACGGCGTGTGGGGCCAGCTGCTCGCCCTCGCCACCGGCGTCGCCATGCTGATGCGCGCCCACCTCTTCAGTTACACGGCGCAGGTCGGCTGCGCCCTCGCCGCCGGCCTCGGCGCCCTCGTCCTGCTGGGGCTCGGGCTCTGCCTCAACCCCCCGGAGGGGCTGATCCGCGAGGCCCTGCGCGGTGACGGCGCGGGCCTCGACATCCGTACGGTCTGGCTGACCGCCGCCATCGCCGGGATCGCCACACTGATCATCGCCATCGGGCTGATCGTGCCCCAGAAGGGCGTCACGCCCTTCTGGGGGCGCTTCCTGGAGATCGCCGAGTCCTTCGTACTACTGACGGTCGTCCCGCTGTGCCTGGCGGTGTTCGACGTCTACCACTCCATCCGTGCGTTGACGTCTTGACTGGCTGGTACGCTGTGTGACGGCCGTTTGTGTACGCGTTCCGGTCTGTCCGGAACCAGCGACCGAACATCATCGGCCGATCACCCCGCCACCCGAGTAACCGAAGATCCCCAGCGAATTCGACCTGGGGCACTCGATGGCCACGAAGACCCACGAGGAGTACGCGTGCCGCTTGCCGCCGCTACGAAGAAGCAGATCATGTCGGAGTTCGCCACCAAGGAAGGCGACACCGGCTCCCCCGAGGTCCAGGTCGCGATGCTCTCGCGCCGTATCTCGGACCTGACCGAGCACCTCAAGACGCACAAGCACGACCACCACTCGCGTCGCGGTCTGCTCATCCTGGTCGGCCAGCGCCGTCGCCTGCTGCAGTACCTGGCGAAGAAGGACATCCAGCGCTTCCGTGCGCTGGTCGACCGCCTGGGCATCCGCCGCGGTGCGGCCGGCGGCGCCAAGTAGTACGCCGTGAAGGGAGCGGTTCCCACACACCGGGAACCGCTCCCTTCGCCGTATGCGCACGAAGCTCAGTAACCTGTTCGCAGGAGCACAGCTCCCGGACACCGCTGAGAAGCACCACGAAGCACCTGCACGAACGAGCAACAGCGCACCACGAGCACGACCAGCATGACGAGCACGATCAGCACCACCCGTACGACAGAAGGCATCACCCACTGACGAGGGGAAGCGCCCCTCCGCCGCCGCCGGTCCTCGGTAGTGGCCCCCGGAACGGCGCGGCGAACGCCGCCCGCGGCCCACGCCGCCGCCCCGGGAGCTTCGATCGAAGACCGGCCCGCAGGAGCGCTTCTCCGCCTGTCCCCCGCCACACGGGCGCGGGACGAAAGACGACAAGTATCGGAGAACCACTGGTGGAGAACGAGACCCACTACGCCGAGGCCGTTATCGACAACGGCACGTTCGGCACCCGCACCATCCGCTTCGAGACGGGCCGTCTGGCCAGGCAGGCCGCCGGTTCCGCCGTCGCGTATCTGGACGACGACACCATGGTGCTGTCGGCCACCACGGCTTCCAAGAAGCCCAAGGACAACCTCGACTTCTTCCCCCTCACGGTGGACGTCGAGGAGCGGCAGTACGCGGCCGGCAAGATCCCCGGCTCCTTCTTCCGCCGCGAGGGCCGGCCCTCCGAGGACGCGATCCTCACCTGCCGCCTCATCGACCGGCCGCTGCGCCCCTCCTTCAAGAAGGGCCTGCGCAACGAGATCCAGATCGTCGAGACGATCATGGCGCTCAACCCCGACCACCTGTACGACGTGGTCGCGATCAACGCCGCCTCCTGCTCCACGCAGCTGGCCGGCCTGCCCTTCTCCGGCCCGATCGGCGGCACCCGTGTCGCCCTGATCAAGGGCCAGTGGGTCGCGTTCCCGACGCACACCGAGCTCGAGGACGCCGTCTTCGACATGGTGGTCGCCGGCCGCGTCCTGGAGGACGGCGACGTCGCGATCATGATGGTCGAGGCCGAGGCCACCCCGAAGACGATCCAGCTCGTCGCCGATGGCGCCGAGGCTCCCACCGAGGAGATCGTCGCCGCCGGACTGGAAGCCGCGAAGCCCTTCATCAAGGCGCTCTGCAAGGCCCAGGCCGACCTCGCCGCCAAGGCCGCCAAGCCCACCGGTGAGTTCCCGGTCTTCCTCGACTACCAGGACGACGTCCTGGAGGCCCTCACCGCCGCCGTGAAGAGCGAGCTGTCGCAGGCGCTCACCATCGCCGGCAAGCAGGACCGCGAGGCCGAGCTGGACCGCGTCAAGGAGCTCGCCGCCGAGAAGCTGCTCCCGCGGTTCGAAGGCCGCGAGAAGGAGATCTCCGGTGCGTACCGCGCGCTGACGAAGTCCCTGGTCCGCGAGCGCGTCATCAAGGACAAGGTCCGCATCGACGGCCGCGGCGTCACGGACATCCGTACGCTCGCCGCCGAGGTCGAGGCCATCCCGCGCGTGCACGGTTCCGCGCTGTTCGAGCGTGGCGAGACCCAGATCCTGGGCGTCACCACCCTCAACATGCTCCGCATGGAGCAGCAGCTGGACACCCTCTCGCCGGTGACCCGCAAGCGCTACATGCACAACTACAACTTCCCGCCGTACTCCGTCGGTGAGACCGGCCGCGTCGGTTCGCCGAAGCGCCGTGAGATCGGCCACGGAGCGCTCGCCGAGCGCGCCATCGTGCCGGTGCTGCCCACGCGCGAGGAGTTCCCCTACGCGATCCGCCAGGTCTCCGAGGCGCTGGGCTCCAACGGCTCGACGTCCATGGGCGCGGTCTGCGCCTCCACCATGTCGCTGCTGAACGCCGGTGTGCCCCTCAAGGCCCCCGTCGCCGGTATCGCCATGGGCCTGATCTCGCAGGAGATCGACGGCAAGACGCACTACGTCGCCCTCACCGACATCCTCGGTGCTGAGGACGCCTTCGGCGACATGGACTTCAAGGTCGCCGGTACGAAGACGTTCGTCACCGCGCTCCAGCTCGACACCAAGCTCGACGGCATCCCCGCCTCGGTCCTGGCCGCCGCGCTGAAGCAGGCCCGCGACGCCCGCCTCCACATCCTCGATGTGATGAACGAGGCCATCGACGTCCCGGACGAGATGTCCCCGAACGCCCCGCGGATCATCACGGTCAAGATCCCGGTGGACAAGATCGGTGAGGTCATCGGCCCCAAGGGCAAGATGATCAACCAGATCCAGGAGGACACCGGCGCCGACATCACGATCGAGGACGACGGCACCATCTACATCGGTGCCGCCGACGGACCGGCCGCCGAGGCCGCCCGCGCCACGATCAACAGCATCGCCAACCCGACCATGCCGGAGGTCGGCGAGCGCTACCTGGGTACGGTCGTCAAGACCACCACCTTCGGCGCGTTCGTCTCGCTGCTCCCCGGCAAGGACGGTCTGCTGCACATCTCGCAGATCCGCAAGCTCGCCGGCGGCAAGCGCGTGGAGAACGTCGAGGACGTCCTCGGTGTCGGCCAGAAGGTCCAGGTCGAGATCGCCGAGATCGACCAGCGCGGCAAGCTCTCGCTGATCCCCGTGATCGAGGGCGAGGACGAAGAGAAGAACGACGAGCAGGACGACCAGAAGGACGAAGCCTCCCAGTGACGTTTCGTAGTTCGACGACGACGGCCCGCACCTCCTCGGAGGTACGGGCCGTCGCCCGTACCCAAACCCTCCTGGAGGGGCAGAACGGTATCGACATCGTCCGCCGCACGACCCTCCCCGGCGGCCTGCGCGTCGTCACCGAGTCCCTGCCGTCCGTACGGTCGGCGACCTTCGGCATCTGGGTACAGGTCGGCTCGCGCGACGAGACGCCCACGCTCAACGGCGCCACGCACTACCTGGAACACCTCCTCTTCAAGGGCACCAAGAAGCGCAGCGCCCTCGACATCTCCTCCGCCATAGACGCGGTCGGCGGCGAGATGAACGCCTTCACGGCGAAGGAGTACACCTGCTACTACGCACGCGTGCTCGACACCGACCTCCCCCTCGCCATCGACATCGTGTGCGACATGCTCACGGGCTCGCTGATCGAGGCCGAGGACGTCGACGCGGAGCGGGGCGTCATCCTTGAAGAGATCGCCATGACCGAGGACGACCCGGGCGACTGCGTGCACGACCTCTTCTCGCGGACGATGTTCGGCGACACGCCCCTCGGCCGCCCCGTCCTGGGCACCGTCGACACCGTCAACGCCCTCGACCGCGGCCGGATCGCCCGCTTCTACAAGAAGCACTACGACCCGACGCACCTGGTGGTCGCCGCCGCCGGCAACGTCGACCACGACACCGTCGTACGGCAGGTGAGCCGCGCCTTCGAGAGGGCGGGCGCCCTCTCCCGTACGGACGCCGTCCCCGTCGCCCCGCGCGAGGGCCGCCGCGACCTGCGCACCGCCGGCCGCGTCGACCTGCTGAACCGCAAGACGGAGCAGGCACACATCGTCCTCGGCATGCCGGGCCTCTCCCGCACCGACGAGCGCCGCTGGGCGCTGGGGGTCCTCAGCACTGCCCTCGGCGGCGGCATGAGCTCCCGGCTCTTCCAGGAGGTACGGGAGAAGCGCGGCCTCGCCTACAGCGTGTACTCGTACACCTCCGGCTTCGCCGACTGCGGACTCTTCGGCGTCTACGCGGGCTGCCGCCCCAGCCAGGTCCACGACGTGCTGAAGATCTGCCGCGACGGGCTCGACCAGGTCGCGTCCGAAGGACTCAGCGACGAGGAGATCGGCCGCGCCGTCGGCCAGCTCTCCGGCTCCACCGTCCTCGGTCTGGAGGACACCGGCGCGCTGATGAACCGCATCGGCAAGAGTGAGCTGTGCTGGGGCACCCAGATGTCCGTGGACGACATGCTGGCTCGGATAGCGGCCGTCACCCCGGACGACGTGCGCGCGGTGGCGCGCGACGTACTGGGGCAGCGCCCCTCGCTGTCGGTCATCGGACCCCTCAAGGACAAGCAGGCCGACCGGCTCGACGAAGCGGTCGCCTGACCACTCCTCTCCCCAGCCTCCTAAGGAAGCAGAGCGATGAGCACCACACTGCGGGTGGCCGTACTCGGCGCGAAGGGCCGCATCGGCTCCGAGGCGGTACGCGCCGTCGAGGCCGCCGACGACATGGAACTGGTCGCGGCCCTCGACCGGGACGACGAACTGGAGACCCTCGCCGACACCCGGGCCCAGGTCGCCGTCGACCTGACCACGCCCACCGCGGTGATGGGCAACCTGGACTACCTCGTACGCCACGGCATCCACGCCGTCGTCGGCACCACCGGCTGGACCGACGACCGCCTGGCGCGGCTGGAGACGGTGCTGGCGGGCTACCCGGAGACGGGCGTGCTCATCGCGCCCAACTTCTCCATCGGGGCCGTCCTCACCATGAGGTTCTCCCAGGCGGCCGCCCGCTACTTCGAGTCCGCCGAGGTCGTCGAGCTGCACCACCCGAACAAGGCCGACGCCCCGTCGGGCACCGCCACCCGCACCGCCCAACTGATCGCCGCCGCCCGCGCGGAGGCCGGCTCCGCGCCGCAGCCCGACGCCACGGTCACGGGGCTGGACGGGGCGCGCGGCGCGGACGTCGACGGTGTCCGCGTGCACTCCGTACGGCTCCGAGGACTGCTGGCGCACCAAGAGGTCCTGCTCGGCGCCGAGGGAGAGACGCTCACCATCCGGCACGACTCCCTGCACCACAGCAGCTTCATGCCGGGGATCCTCCTCGGCGTTCGCCGCGTGGTCGCCACGCCGGGCCTCACCTTCGGCCTGGAGCACTTCCTCGACCTGAACCTGCCGGACTGACCGCCGTGCCCGCCAAGATCTTGTACTTCGTCATGGCAGCCCTCCTCGTGGGCTACTTCGTCCTGGTCGGCGGTCGCGGCGTCGCGCTCATCGGGATCGGTACGCCGCTGACCGTCACCTTCGGGATCGCCGTGCTGGTGCTGCCGGTCATCGGCGCCTGGTTCCTCTGGAAGAACACCCAGTTCGTCCAGCGGGCCAACCGGCTCGCCGCCGAGCTGGACGCCGAGGGCGGCCTGCCGGTGGACGAGCTGGTACGCACTCCGGGCGGCCGCGTGGACCGCGCGTCGGCCGACGCCGTCTTCGCCGCCCGCCGCGCGGAGACCGAGGACACCCCGGGGGACTGGCGCTGCTGGTTCCGTCTCGCGGTCGCCTACCGCGACGCCGGTGACACGCCCCGGGCCCGCGAGGCGATGCGGCGCGCGATCACGCTCCACGCGGCGAACCCGGCGACGGCCGCGCGATGACGCCCCGCTGAGCCGCCGCTTCAACAACAACGCGACCGGGGCGAGCGGTTCGACACTGTCGAACCGCTCGCCCCGGTCGGATCGCTCAACTCACGACTACGGGGCGCCTGTTCAGGCGCGCCGGTACTCGTCGCCCCACGCCTCGACGGAGTCCGCCGCCCGGTCGAAAGCCTCGGAGCGCGACAGGAAGTCCGCGTTGTGATCGGTGAGCAGCAGCCGCTTCTCACCGTCACGCAGTACGAGCAGGAGCGCCTGCCCCTGCACCGTCCGCGGCAGGCCCAGCCAGCGCACCGGCTGCTGCACCGTACGGACCTCCACGGCCTCGTTCCACGACACGGTTCGGGTCATGAGCAGTCCCACGCGCCGTACGCCGTGCTCGCTGACCCACGCGCCCACGCGCAGCAGCCGCAGCGCCGCGGCGATCATCACCAGCGAGATGCCGAGGCAGACGGTGGCGCCGGACACCGCCCCGGCGAACGCGATGATCATCGTCGCGAGCAGCACGAACGAGGCGAGCAACAGAAGCAGCGCCGACGCGCCCACCCGCCACGGTCCCGGGCGGTAGGGGCGACGCCAGCGGTCGTGGTCGTCGAACGGCAGCGCGACATCATCGCTGGTCGCGTCAAACGCACGGTCGGCCGTCAGGAAGGGCAGGGGCACGACTGATCCTCACTCACAAACACGCTCGATCGGGCGGTGCTGGCTGAGGTTATCGAGGAGCACCCCGTCACGACCACTCAGGGGGGCCGGACGGGTCAGCGGCCCGGGGACGCCTCGGACTGCTGCGACTGTCCGGACGACTGACCTGATTCGAGGGCGGGCATCCCGAACAGCAGTGAGCCCGCGAACCCGGCCGCGACGATCAGCCCGATGAGTGCGCGACTCATGAGCTCGGACCGGTTGATCCGTTGCCTGGGAGGCGGAGTGACGTTACTGCGGAAGCTGTCGGCCTCGGCGACGAATGCGAACGGAACGGCCTCACGCCGGCGGAACATGGGGAAGAACTCCTTGCGGTCCTGCGAATGGATACGAGCGGACGGGATGCGAGTGGATGGGAGTGGAAGCCTGGGCGGTAGTGAGAGATGTGACTCGGTGCCGCTACCGAGTCAGACGCGCGGGACGACCATTTGGTGCCCGATTTCGCCGAATTGGCGAACAACAGCACGAAGTACGCACGCTCGTCACCGCCAGCCACCGCACGGTGCCGCGTGTGGCCGGAGTGGTCCACGACGCGTCGAGTGCCTGGTCGTAGAGTGGGCGCCGCCCGTGAGAACGCGACAGGAAGGACCCCCGCCGGTGAGTGAGACCCCCGCCGAGACCAAGCCCAGCTTCCGCAGTGAGGTGACCGTCGATCTGGTGAAGCACACCGCGGCCGACTCCGATGTCCTGTGGGCCGCGCGCGTCTCCACCGCGGGCGAGCAGTCCCTGGAGGAGCTCTCCAAGGACCCCGAGCGCTCGAAGGGCCTCATCAACTACCTGATGCGCGACCGCCACGGCAGCCCTTTCGAGCACAACTCGATGACCTTTTTCATCAGCGCCCCGATCTTCGTGTTCCGCGAATTCATGCGGCATCGCGTGGGCTGGTCCTACAACGAGGAATCCGGGCGCTACCGGGAGCTCCAGCCCGTCTTCTACGTCCCCGACACCTCGCGCAAGCTCGTCCAGCAGGGCCGCCCCGGGAAGTACGTCTTCGTCGACGGCACGCAGGAGCAGCAGGACCTCGCCGAGCGCGCGATGACGGAGTCGTACCGCCAGGCGTACGAGGCGTACCAGGAGATGCTGGCGGCCGGCGTCGCCCGCGAGGTGGCCCGCGCGGTGCTGCCGGTGGGCCTCTACTCGTCGATGTACGCGACGTGCAACGCACGCTCGCTGATGCACTTCCTGGGGCTGCGCACCCAGCACGAGGCGGCGAAGGTGCCGAGCTTCCCGCAGCGGGAGATCGAGATGGTCGGCGAGAAGATGGAGGAGCAGTGGGCGCGGCTCATGCCGCTCACGCACGCCGCCTTCAACGGCAACGGCCGGGTGGCGCCGTAGGCCGTCGGCGGGGGCCCGCAGGGCTGCCGTTGCGCACAGATGTACGGGCCATGGTGTCAAGTGTCCGGATTGCGGCGTTTCGAGAAGTTCATCTAGGCTGATCAAACGGACCCGGCACTGCCTGAACCCCCGAGCAGTCAGTGCCGGGCTCCGTACACTGGACCTCAGGGGGAGTGTTTCCCCTGAGCCCCGGGCGGTTCCCCAGCCCCGCACCACCCCAGTGGCCCGCATCCGCACCGCGGGTCCCCGACCTGCCCGTGTGCCCCCGAGGGGACACGCCGAGCCGAGCAACGAGTAGCGTGTTACCCATGGCTCCGATCTCCACTCCGCAGACCCCCTTCGGGCGGGTCCTCACCGCCATGGTCACGCCCTTCACGGCGGACGGCGCACTCGACCTCGACGGCGCCCAGCGACTCGCCTCGCATCTGGTGGACGCAGGCAACGACGGCCTGATCATCAACGGCACCACCGGCGAGTCCCCGACCACCAGCGACGCGGAGAAAGACCAGCTCGTACGGGCCGTCCTGGAGGCGGTGGGAGACCGGGCACATGTCGTCGCCGGCATCGGTACGAACGACACCCGGCACAGCATCGAACTCGCCCGCACCGCCGAACGCACCGGCGCACACGGCCTGCTCGCTGTGACCCCGTACTACAACAAGCCGCCGCAGGAAGGCCTCTTCCAGCACTTCACGGCCATCGCCGACGCCACCGGGCTGCCGGTGATGCTGTACGACATCCCGGGCCGAAGCGGCGTCCCCATCGACACCGAGACCCTCATCCGTCTCGCCCAGCACCCGCGTATCGTCGCCAACAAGGACGCCAAGGGCGACCTCGGCCGAGCCAGCTGGGTCATCGCCCAGAGCGGCCTCCCCTGGTACTCCGGCGACGACATGCTCAACCTTCCGCTCCTCGCGGTCGGCGCCATCGGCTTCGTCTCCGTCGTCGGCCATGTGGTCACCCCGGAACTGCGCGCCATGCTCGACGCGCACGTCACCGGCGATGTCCAGAAGGCCACGGAGATCCACCAGAAGCTGCTCCCCGTCTTCACCGGCATGTTCCGTACGCAGGGAGTCATCACCACCAAGGCGGCGCTCACCCTGCAGAAGCTGCCGGCCGGGCCGCTGCGCCTCCCGCTCGTCGAGCTCACGGAGCACGAGACGGCACAGCTCAAGATCGATCTCGCCGCCGGCGGGGTAGAGCTGTAACCGAGGCCTCGCCTTCACGAACGCGATTGCATGAACCAGGTTTCATGAATATCGAAAATATCGAACTTCACAACTGAATAACCGAACACACCGGTGCTGGGCATTCCGCCCACTCGGACAACAAGCAAGTGCAACAGCAAGTGCACGAATGTCACGCGCGCCACGTGCCTCAGCGGTACGTGGCGTGTGTGGTGAGGAGAGTCTTTTGAGTCATCCGCATCCCGAACTCGGCGCCCCGCCGAAGCTGCCCAAGGGCGGCCTGCGCGTCACCCCGCTCGGTGGCCTGGGCGAAATCGGCCGCAACATGACGGTCTTCGAATACAACGGCCGTCTGCTGATCGTCGACTGCGGCGTCCTCTTCCCCGAAGAGGAGCAGCCGGGCATCGACCTGATCCTGCCGGACTTCACCACCATCAGTGACCGCCTCGACGACATCGAGGGGATCGTCCTCACGCACGGCCACGAGGACCACATCGGTGGCGTCCCCTTCCTGCTCCGGCTGAAGGCGGACATCCCCCTCATCGGTTCCAAGCTGACCCTCGCCCTGATCGAGGCCAAGCTCCAGGAGCACCGCATCCGCCCGTACACCCTCGAAGTGACCGAGGGGCATCGGGAGCGCATCGGCCCGTTCGACTGCGAGTTCGTCGCGGTGAACCACTCGATCCCGGACGCGCTGGCCGTCGCCATCCGCACCCCCGCGGGAATGGTGGTCCACACCGGCGACTTCAAGATGGACCAGCTCCCGCTGGACCGTCGCCTGACCGACCTGCCGACCTTCGCCAGACTCGGCGAAGAGGGCATCGATCTGCTGCTCTCCGACTCGACCAACGCCGAGGTGCCGGGCTTCGTCCCGCCCGAGCGGGACATCTCGAACGTCCTGCGGCAGGTCTTCGGCAGCGCACAGAAGCGGATCATCGTGGCGAGCTTCGCCAGCCACGTCCACCGCATCCAGCAGATCCTCGACGCCGCCCACGAGTACGGCCGCAGGGTCGCGTTCGTCGGCCGCTCGATGGTCAGGAACATGGGCATCGCCCGGGACCTGGGCTACCTCAAGGTCCCGGCCGGCCTCGTCGTCGACGTCAAGACGCTCGACGACCTCCCGGACAGCGAGGTCGTCCTCGTCTGCACCGGCTCCCAGGGCGAACCGATGGCCGCGCTCTCGCGCATGGCGAACCGCGACCATCAGATCCGGATCGTCCCCGGCGACACGGTGATCCTGGCCTCGTCCCTCATCCCGGGCAACGAGAACGCGGTCTACCGCGTGATCAACGGCCTGACCCGCTGGGGCGCGAACGTCATCCACAAGGGCAACGCCAAGGTCCATGTCTCGGGCCACGCCTCCGCCGGCGAGCTCCTGTACTTCTACAACATCTGCAAGCCGAAGAACCTGATGCCGGTCCACGGCGAATGGCGCCATCTGCGCGCCAACGCCGAACTCGGCGCGCTGACGGGGGTCCCGAAGGACCGCATCGTCATCGCCGAGGACGGAGTGGTCGTCGACCTGGTCGACGGCAAGGCCAGAATCGTCGGCAAGGTCCAGGCGGGTTACGTGTACGTCGACGGGCTCTCGGTCGGCGATGTGACCGAGACGTCCCTCAAGGACCGTCGCATCCTCGGCGACGAGGGCATCATCTCCGTGTTCCTGGTGGTGGATTCGACGACCGGGAAGGTCGTGGGCGGCCCGCACATCCAGGCGCGAGGCTCCGGTATCGAGGACTCCGCGTTCGCCGCCGTCATCCCGAAGATCGAGGAGATCATCGGCAAGTCGGCATCGGACGGCGTCGCCGAGCCCCACCAACTCCAGCAGCTGGTGCGGCGATCGGTGGGCAAGTGGGTCTCCGACACCTATCGTCGGCGCCCGATGATCCTGCCTGTGGTCGTCGAGGTCTGACCTCGGCTCGACCTCAACACCGGAGCGGGGCCCCCGATTTGCTTCGGGGGCCCCGCTCCAGTAGGTTTACGGCTCCACCTGAACGGGAACCGCGAGGCGCTAACGTGCCGGAGCGGCGAGCCGGACCGGGTGGGAATTCCGACTCAGAATCTCTGATAAAGTCGGAAACGCCGAAAGGGAAACGCGAAAGCGAATATCTGGAAGCGGTCCCGCTGACTGGGAATCAGGCGCCGAAAGGTTCTGATAGAGTCGGAAACGCAGGACAGCAAC
>NZ_JARJHW010000215.1:0-11684 GCF_040560175.1 Streptomyces panacea | reverse complement strand
GCGATGCACCGCACCAGCCGCCGCGGGCCCCGCCCTGCGGGCGGGCGGCGCTACTTCGAAGACACGACCTAGACGTCGAACTCCTGCGGCTGGAGGTCGAGCGCGAAGCACGCCTCGCGTACGATCGCCCGCTCCTGCGCGTCGAAGTTGCCGTCGGCGCCGCCGATGACGATGCCGATCTGGATGACGGCACGCGCCTCGGTCGGCTTCTTCTTCGCCTTGGCGACTTCCTGGAGCACGTTGACCTTGCCGAGCGCCGGGTCGGCGATGAGCTTGTTCAGGTAGTCGTCGAAGCGCTTCTGCAGATCGGCGGGCGGGAAGTTCCGCAGCACGTCGTTGCTCGTGATCAGCTGCGTGACACGCTGGCGTTCGGCCGGGTCGATGGAACCGTCGGCCGCCGCGACCAGGGCGCACATCGCCATGCTGGCGTCCCGGAACGAACCGCTCTTGAGGTCGTTCTTCTTCGCCTCCAGCTGGGTCTGCATCGTCTGGGCGGATTCCTTGATGCGATCCCACAGGGCCATGAGTGCTCCGTATGTCTCGGGCTGCCCGCACCGGAGGAAGGGATGGCACGGACAGTGTCTGTTTCTACAGTGATGTAGAAGTTATCAGGTCTCCGAGGTGCGACCGTTCTCCCAGGTACGGGCGTCGGACTCCCGCCACATCGGCGGCTCGACGGGCGTGCGCCGCGCCGGACGGAACGGCACCGCACGCGCGACACGCGGGGCGAACAGCACCTTCGGCGGCGCGGTGAGGTGCGGCGCGGAACTGGCCATTTCTCCGGTTCCGTACGGCAGTTGACAGCGGGAGTCCAGCATGTCGGAGCTGACGCACGGTGCCGGACGTTGTTTGGAAGGTGACCATGGTGTCGCTGAGGGGACGCGGCCCTACGCGCCGTCGGACCCGGCCGGTGCGGCGCTCGTCTCGCGGAGCGCCTCCGTGAGCCATTCGACCCACATGCGCTCCAGATCCATCCCGGCGCGCAGCACCAGATGCCGCAGCCGGTCCGCCTCCGTCTTCCCGGCCGGGTCCCTGCTCCCGCCCGTCTCCGCCGACCCGCCCGTGCCCGTCTCCTCCGCCTTCTCCACCGCCTTCGCCGCGAAGTCCCGCGCCTCGATGTCCGTGTACTCGGCCAACTGCCGCTCATGGAGGGCGAGATGGCGCCGCAGCTCGTCCGGGAGTCCCTCGGTGCCGACCACCGCCGCCGCCCGCATCCTCAGCAGCAGGGGGTCCCGGACCGGCCTGGGATCCTCCCTGCCCGACACCCAGCCGGTCAGCTCCTCGCGACCGGCCGGCAGCACCTCGTACTCCTTCTTCCGCCCCCGGGCCGGCCGCGCCGACGTCAGGGCGCGGATGTATCCGGACTGCTCCAGCCTCCCCAGCTCCCGGTAGATCTGCTGATGCGTCGCCGACCAGAAGTAGCCGATCGAGCGGTCGAAGCGCCGGGTGAGTTCCAGGCCCGAGGAGGGTCTTTCGAGGAGGGCGGTGAGGATGGCGTGGGGGAGGGACATGACCGCATCCTAAAAGTTCGGACCGCCGGTCAGATCGTGGCGGCCAGCCGCGTCCCCTGGTCGATGGCGCGCTTGGCGTCGAGCTCGGCGGCGACGTCCGCGCCGCCGATGAGATGCGCGGAGGCCCCGGCCGCGCGGAGCGCGTCGTACAGCTCGCGCCGTGGCTCCTGCCCGGCGCACAGGACGACGGTGTCCACGGGCAGGACGGTGGGCGAGCCCTCGACCGTCAGATGCAGTCCCTCGTCGTCGACGCGGTCGTAGACGGCGCCCGAGATCGTGGTGACTCCCCGGTGGCGCAGCTCGGTGCGGTGGATCCACCCGGTGGTCCTGCCGAGTCCGGCGCCGACCTTGCCCGTCTTGCGCTGGATCAGGTGGACCGTCCTCGGCGGCTTCGGCCGTACGGGCTCCCGCAGTCCACCGGGGGAGCGGTAGTCGGTGTCGACTCCCCACTGGCGGAAGTAGGCGTCGGCGTCCAGGCTCGCCGCGTCGCCGCTGTCGGTGAGGAATTCGGCGACGTCGAATCCGATGCCGCCCGCGCCGATGATCGCGACGCGCTCGCCTACGGCGACATCGCCGCGCAGTACGTCGAGATAGCTGACCACGCGGGTGTGGTCGATGCCGGGGATCCGGGGCGTACGGGGCGTGACGCCGGTCGCCACGACGATCTCGTCGAACCCGGCCACCGCCGTACCGTTCATCAACTCCTCCGCCGTGACAAGGGTGTTGAGTCGTACCTCCACCGCCAGGTGCTCGAGCCGGCCGCGGAAGTAGCGGAGTGTCTCGTTGAACTCCTCCTTGCCGGGGATCCGTCTGGCGATGTCGAGCTGCCCGCCGATCTTGTCCGCCGCGTCGAACAGTGTGACCCGGTGCCCGCGTTCGGCGGCGGACACGGCGCACGCGAGACCGGCGGGGCCGGCCCCGACGACGGCGACCCGCTTGGCGTGCCGGGTGGGGGAGAGGACCAGCTCGGTCTCGTGGCACGCCCGCGGATTGACGAGGCACGAGGTGATCTTTCCGCTGAACGTGTGGTCCAGACAGGCCTGGTTGCAGCCGATGCAGGTGTTGATCGTGTCGGCGCGCCCGTCGCGCGATTTCACGACGAAGTCGGGATCGGCCAGGAAGGGGCGTGCCATGGAGACCATGTCGGCGCGCCCGTCGGCGAGCAACCGCTCCGCCACCTCAGGGGTGTTGACGCGGTTGCTGGTGATCAGCGGCAGGGAGACCGACCCCATCAGCGCCTTGGTCACCCAGGTGTACGCGCCGCGCGGCACGGACGCGGCGATCGTCGGGATCCGGGCCTCGTGCCAGCCGATACCGGTGTTGATGAGCGTCGCGCCCGCCGCCTCGATCTCCTTGGCCAGCGTGACGACTTCGGCGAGCGAGGAGCCGCCCGGCACCAGGTCGAGCATCGACAGCCGGTAGATGAGGATGAAGTCGGGGCCCACGCGCTCCCGGATACGGCGGACGATCTCCAGCGGGAAGCGGACGCGATTCTCGTAGCTGCCGCCCCACCGGTCCTCGCGCCGATTGGTGCGCGCGGCGATGAACTCGTTGATGAGGTAGCCCTCGGAGCCCATGACCTCGACGCCGTCGTACCCGGCCAGCCGCGCCAGTTCCGCCGCCCGTACGAAGTCCTCGACCGTCTCCTCCACCTCGTCGTCGGTGAGGGCGTGCGGGACATGGGGGCTGATGGGGGCCTGGAGCGCGCTCGGCGCCACCAGGTCCGGATGGTAGGCGTACCGCCCGAAGTGCAGGATCTGCATCGCGATCCGGCCGCCCGCGCCGTGCACCGCCGAGGTCACCCGCAGATGCTGCTCGGCCTCCGCCTCGGTCGTGAGCCGGGCGCCGCCCTCGTACGGCCGCCCCCGGTCGTTGGGCGCGATGCCGCCGGTCACGATCAGGCCGACGCCGCCGCGCGCGCGGGCGGCGTAGAAGGCGGCCATCCGGGCGAAGCCGTTCTCGGCCTCTTCCAGGCCGACATGCATCGAGCCCATCAGGATCCGGTTGGGGAGGGTGACGAAGCCCAGGTCGAGCGGGCTGAAGAGTCGGGGGTACGGGCTCGGGGACGGGCTCATGGGGGGCTCCTCGCGCGGTGGCTACTCACTAGTAGTAGACCCGGCGGGACACTTTGTGCAACCGGTTGCACAAAGTGTGGCCCGTCTCTCTCCGCGTACTGCCCCTGTCCGGCGGCGCCGGTCCTCGCGGTGGTCAGACCTTGCGGTAGCTGTACGCCTCCACGGCCGCCGCCTCCACCGCGTCCAGGTCCGCGCCCGCCGACGCCGTGACCACGGCCGCGACCGCGCCTTCCACGAAGGGCGCGTCCAACAGCCGTGCGCCCGGAGGCAGTTCGTCGCCCTCGGCCAGCAACGACTTGACGGTCAGCACGGCGCTGCCGAGATCCACCAGAACGGCGACGCCCGCGCCCCGGTCCACCTCGGCGGCAGCCCCCGCGATCAGCTCGGAACTCGTACCGAACCCGCCGTCCGGAGTGCCACCGGCGGCGGCCACCGGAGCGGTCGTGCCACCGCCCGCGAGCCCGACGGCCAGTTCGGCGACGGCCTCCGCGACCGCCCGGCTGTGCGACACGAGCACGATGCCCACCGGCTTCTCGGTACTCATCCGCCCGCCACACCCTCACCTGTCACGCCTTCACCTGACACGCCCTCGCCCGCCGTCGCCGCGAGGGCCGCGATCAGCAGCGCGGAGGACGTGGCGCCCGGGTCCTGATGCCCGATGCTGCGCGCACCGAGATAGCTGGCCCGGCCCTTGCGGGCCTGGAGCGGTACGGTCGCCACCGCGCCCTCGTCCGCGGCGGCCGACGCGGCGGCGAACGAGGTGCCGAGCGCCGCCACCGCGGGCTCCAGCGCGTCGATCATCGTCTTGTCCCCGGCCTTCGCGCCACCCAGCTGCGCCACCGCGGCGACCCCGGCTCCCAGGGCCTCGGCCAGCTGAGCGGGCGTGACCTCGGCGGAGTCGCCGAGCGCCTTGCCCGTACGCCGCAGCAGCGTCCCGTACAACGGCCCGGACGCGCCGCCCACGGTGGAGATCAACTGCCGTCCCGCGAGGACCAGTACGGCGCCGGGGGTGGCCGGCGGCTCGCTGTCCAGCGCCGCGGTCACGGCCCGGAAGCCGCGCTGGAGATTGCTGCCGTGGTCGGCGTCGCCGATCGCCGAGTCGAGCTCGGTGAGATGGCCGGCCTCCCGTTCCACGGAGGCGGCCGCCGTCGTGAGCCAGCGGCGGAAGAAATCGACGTCGAGCACCGGCTCGGAATCCTGGTCGGGCACAAGGTCTCCTCGAAGAGCGTCGGGCGTACGGGTCTGCGTCTCTACGGAGTCAGCGGCCCCAGCGCAGTGCGGGCGTCTGCACCGGCGCGTCCCAGAGCCGCAGCAGATCCTCGTCGACCTGGCAGAGCGTCACCGAGCACCCGGCCATGTCGAGCGAGGTCACATAGTTCCCGACGAGCGTACGGGCCACCACGACGCCGCGCTCGGCAAGCACCCGCTGCACCTCGGCGTTGAAGCCGTACAGTTCCAGCAGCGGAGTCGCTCCCATACCGTTGACCAGCGCGATCACCGGGCCCGACGGGTGCAGATCCTCCAGCACCGCGTCAACGGCGAAGTCCGCGATCTCGTGCGAGGTCATCATGGCGCGCCGCTCACGCCCCGGTTCGCCGTGGATCCCGATGCCCAGCTCCAGCTCGCCGTCCGGCAGATCAAAGGTCGGGCTGCCCTTGGACGGGGTCGTGACGGCGCTGAGGGCGACACCGAAACTGCGCGCGCTCTCGTTCACCTGCCGCCCGATCGCCTCCACCCGCTCCAGCGGCGCGCCCTCCTCGGCGGCGGCGCCGGCGATCTTCTCCACGAAGAGCGTGGCACCCGTACCGCGCCGGCCCGCCGTGAACAGGCTGTCCGTCACGGCGACATCGTCGTTGACCAGCACCTTGCCGACGCGGATGCCCTCGTCCTCGGCCAGCTCGGCGGCCATGTCGAAGTTGAGGACGTCGCCCGTGTAGTTCTTGACGATGAACAGCACACCCGCACCACTGTCCACAGCGGCGGCGGCCCGCACCATCTGATCGGGTACGGGACTGGTGAACACCTCACCCGGACAGGCGGCGGAGAGCATCCCGGGCCCCA
Source organism: Streptomyces panacea (assembly GCF_040560175.1). NCBI lineage: Bacteria > Bacillati > Actinomycetota > Actinomycetes > Kitasatosporales > Streptomycetaceae > Streptomyces > Streptomyces panacea. Next base: position 6,037 of record NZ_JARJHW010000215.1, on the reverse strand, counting down.
CGAAGCCCCCGTGCAGCGGCTCATGCCCGGAACCGCCGCCCGAGACGAGCCCCACCTTTCCCTCGACGGGGGCGTCGCGGCGTACGACGACACGGTTGTCCACATCGACGGACAGCTCGGGATGCGCGGCGGCCATCCCACGCAGCGCGTCGGCGACCACGGTCTCCGGGACATTGATGAGCATTCTCAACGGATCCTCCTGGGGAGGTAGCGGGCGGGCGATCGGTAACGGTCGATGGCGTCCCCCGGCGGGGCTGTCGCTGATTCCACTCCGGCTTCCTGGCTGGTCGTCAGGCCGCGTCCGGCCCGGCTCGCCCATGGCCGGCGCCTTCAGTATCGAAGAGGCAGGCGTGATCGTGAAGCCTGGCGCGCGGACGTCGTGTGGATAGTGGGCGGTGGTCCTGGCTGCGCGAGTCGATGCCGGTTGTCCACAGCCTCACCGGCTCGGGGCCGTCCCGCGGGCGCCGGCGTGGCAGCAGGAGCCGCCGTCGACAGCCGCGTTGGTGAGCGGGGCCCGGCGTTGTTGCGGGCGAGGTCGGCTCGGTGCTGTCGGCGCCGCGTTCCTGTTCATGAGCTGGTCGGCGAGTGCGGGGGCCGGTCCGGCGGAGGAGGGCGCTGATCACGCGCCGGGGATCGGCGCGTTCGGCCGGGGGCGTACGGGTAGCGCGGGTATGTGGGGCGTCCATGGGGCGGTGGGCTTCCACGACGACCCAGCACACGGTGACGGCGTCGTACACGAGGTTGGTGGTGCTTCGGCGGCGGCGCGCGTCGGCGGTGGTGGTGGTGATGGAGGACATCCGCGCCTCCCACGCCATCCGCCGGCCGGAGCCGGTGGTGGCCAGGACATCGGCAGGCCATCGTCCGTCGGGCCGCGAACTTCGAGTGCGGCCCGGTGGCCGACTCCACGGCTCGCCGCCGCGCACGGTGGGTTCGGTGAAGCACCGCGCGGGGCGTGACCCGGTGGGTGCTCCCAGGCCCGGCCGCACCCCAACTCGTCCTGGGTGGCATCGAGTAGGCCGGGGACGGGGTGGCGTGCGGCCGGCGGTATGACGCCGGAGGCTCGTGGTACGCGGAGCGGAGTGGACGCCGAGCAGCCACTGGGCGAAGTGCAGCGCCTCCCCGCGCCCTCATCCCGCGGCCCTCGCCGAACTCATTGACAGCGGGCTGACCCCCTGTCACCGTCTCGTCTGACAGCGGCAGTTCTCGGAGGAATCTCCGAGGGGCCCGCCGCTCGATCCTCCCCCCACCCGCGTCTCCCTCGCAGCAGCTGAGTCACCGCCGATGTGGGAGCGCTCCCAGAGAGGGCTGCACTCATGAGAAAGTTACTGCGTACGCTCGTCGCGTCGGCATTCGCGTGCCTGCTCCTGCCCCTCGGCACCGGGCAGGCCGACGCCGGAGTCCTGGCCGATCCGATCGGCATGACCAGCGGGTTCTACGCGGACCCGAACTCGACTCCGGCCGTATGGGTCGCGGCGAACCCCGGCGACGGACGGGCGCCGGCGATCCGGGACAACATCGCCTCGCGGCCCATGGCCAGGTGGTTCGGTTCCTGGAGCGGTGACATCGGGGCCGCGGTGGGCTCCTACGTACGAGCCGCGGACGCCGCCGACAAGCTTCCCGTCCTGATCGCCTACAACATCCCCGGCCGCGACGCCTGTGGCGGCCACTCCGGCGGTGGGGCGGGTTCTCCGGCAGCGTACCGCACCTGGATCTCCGCCTTCGCCTCGGCCGTCGGCGGTCGACCGGCGCTGGTGGTGATCGAGCCGGACTCCCTCGGTGATTTCAGCTGTCTGTCCCAGCAGCAGATCGATGAGCGCAACGCCATGCTCAGAGACGCCTTGGCGCAGTTCTCCGCGCACGCGCCCAACACGTGGACGTACCTGGATGCCGGAAATCCCGCCTGGATCGACGCGGGCACCATGGCCCGGCATCTCGACGGCGCGGGGGTCCGACAGGCGCACGGCTTCTCGTCGAACATCTCGAACTACTACGGCAACGGCCGGAACGTCAGCTACGGCAACGCCATCAACTCGGCGCTGTCGGCGTCCTACGGCTACACGAAGCCTTTCGTCATCGACACCAGCCGCAACGGCAACGATTCCAACGGCGAGTGGTGCAACCCCGCCGGGCGGAGGATCGGGGCCGTCAGCCAGACGGGCGGCGGGGCCGAGATGCTGCTGTGGCTGAAGACCCCCGGCGAGTCCGACGGCAACTGCGGAGTCGGCGCAGGCTCCGTGGCCGGTCAGTTCCTCCCGGAAGTCGCGTACAAGATGATCTACGGATACTGAGAGACCGCCCGATTCGTCACTGCGGGCTGCTTCCTCCCGGTCGCAGCCCGCAGCCTGTAGTCCGCAGCCCGTAGTCATCGGTCCCGTCCCGGGCTCCACCACCATGTCGCCGGTGATCCAGAATTCTGGAACGCCGCAGAGTCTCGTCGGCCCCGGATCGGATTTGACGTCAGGGCCAGCTCGGTGCCGGGCCGGGTAGCGGACTGGCACCCTCGGGGCGCAACCCGTCGAAGAGGACGGGGAGGTAACGCCGCCACAGGGCCGGCTTCGGGTTCGACAGGAAGCCGGCCGTGTGAATCAGTGCGCAGAGCAGCAGGAGGACGTCGGTCCCGGTGATGTCGGCTCGGACGGTCCCCGACTCGCGCGCCCGGTCGACCAGCGCCCCGACGCTCGCGTGCAGCTGGTCCCGGAGCTCGGCCACCTTCGAATCGCACTCGCTGACCGTCTGAAGAAACGCCATGTCCTGGTACTGCAGGCTGTCCGCGGCCACGGTCAGGAACTCCAGCAGCGCCGGGCCGGGATCGGGCGAGTCCAGGAGTCGCCGGGCGACGGCCGTGAGCGCGCTGAAGCGGCCGCCGACGATCACGGTGATCAGCTCCTCCTTGGTGGCGAAGTGGCGGAAGACGGTGCCCTTCGCCACGCCCGCGCGGCGGGCGATGTCGGCGATCGAGGCGTCGACGCCCCGCTCCGCGAACTCTGTCTCGGCCGCGGCCAGGAGCGCGGCGCGGTTGCGTACCGCGTCGGCGCGCGGGGGGCGAGGGGGTGTAGGCACAGTCGCGATCCTAGCAAGTTGACCGGTCGGTCATGTTGACTCTACTGTCGCCATCAACATGACCGACCGGTCATGTTGTACTTGGGGCGTCGTCCGCCCGGACCTCAGAGGGAAACCCATGAAACTGCACGGCGCCACGGCCCTCGTCACCGGCACGAACCGCGGATTCGGTCATCACCTGGCCGTCGAACTGCTGCGACGCGGGGCGAAGGTCTACGCCACCGCCCGCCGTCCTGAGCTCATCGACATCCCCGGCGCCGAGGTGCTGCGCCTGGACATCACCGACCAGGGATCCGTCGACGCCGCCGCCCAGGTCGCCACCGACGTCGACTTCCTGGTCAACAACGCCGGGTTCACCGGCGTCGGGAACCTCATGACCGGTGACCTCGACACGATCCGGCAGATGATGGACTCGAACTACTACGGCACGCTCGCCATGATCCGGGCGTTCGCCCCTGTCCTGGCCGGTAACGGCGGCGGTGCCATCCTCAATGTCCTTTCGTCCACGGCGTGGACCACGGTCGACGGCAACACCTCTCTCGCCGCCGCCAAGTCCGCACAGTGGGGCCTGACCAACGGTGTCCGGGTGGAACTGGTCGGCCAGAGAACCCTCGTCTCCGCCCTCGTCGCCGGCCCGATCGCCACCGAGACGCTGAGGGACTTCGTCAGGGGTGCCGGGCTCACGCTCTCCGAGGACGTGAACGACCCTGCCGACCTCGCCCGACTCGCTCTGGACGGAATCGAGGCGGGGGAGGTCGAGATCCTCGACCGTTTCGGCATCGACGCGAAGGCGACCCTCGCCGGACCTCCGCAAGCCTTCGACCTGGCCGCCATCGCGAACTCGTGACGCGTCCGTCCTCATGACCCACGCGCCCCACGTCCCCCGTCGCCCCGGCCCTCCCACCGCAACTGCTCGGCCACCACGATGTTGCGGCCGGTCCAGAATTCTGGAACGTCGTGCCGCACCGGCAGCACCGCAGCCGGGTCCGTTCGGCGGACGCGGGACAGGCCGTCCCCGGACCCCACATGACCGCCTCGCCTCTGGGCGCCTGACGGCATCATCGCCAACGCGGTGCACCCCGGCGGTATCGCGACGGGACTTCGGCGGAACTTCACCCGGAACAGAAGGAGTCGCTCGACGTGGCTGAGGCCGCCCGGAGTCTTCACGTACGGAACGGTCGAACAAGGGGCCGCCACCAGCGTCGTCGCGGCCGTCGTCCCCGAGGTCGCTCACTCCGGAAGCCGCTACCTCTACGACTCACAAGAGACCTGCACCGTGCCGAACGGCGCCGACCTCGCGCAGCGCCCGCACGGTGTCAGGGAATGGGCGCTCGATCCAGCCACCGCCAAGCGCCTCTGGACCGTCTCGACCGATCTGCTCCGAGCCCATGCGCAGGAGCTCTGTCGGAACGTCAGATCTATCCCGTTTACGGGCCGCGCGGGCGGACGTTAGGGTCGTGAACGTGTTGAGCTCATCGGGGAGTGGGGACTTGGTCGTCGTCGGCGCCGGCATTGTCGGCGCGTCGGTGGCCTATCACGCCGCCCGGGCGGGCGCTGCCGTGACGTTGGTCGACGCCGGGCGGCCAGGCGCCGGCGTGACGGGGGACTCGTTCGCCTGGATCGGAGCGTCCGGCGTACGTAAAGGTCCGGCCGCCGGGCTGCGGGCCACCGCGACGGCGGAGTACCACCGGCTCGGGGCCGAGTTGCCGGGGCTCCCGGTGAACTGGTCCGGCTCGCTGAGCTGGAACAGGGAGGACAGTGCGCCGGACGCCGGGCCCGGGCAGACGATCGTGGACGCGGCCACCGTGGCGACGCTCGAACCCACCCTTCGGCAACCTCCGGAGTGGGCTGTCTGGGCGCCGGATGACGGCGCTGTTGACTCGGTGGGCGTGACCGAGCGGCTGGTCGCGGGCGCCCGCGCCCATGGAGCCCGAGTACATCTGGACACGCGGGTCACCGCGGTCCGCCGGGATACAGCGGGCCGGATCGCCGGGATTGAGACGGCGGCAGGACCCCTCTCCGGTGCGACGGTGGTGCTGGCGGCCGGAGTTGCCACGGCCGCGCTCGGCGCGACGCTCGGTGTGCGCGTCCCGGTCGAACCGTCGCCGTCTCCGCTGTTCCGGCTCAGCGCCCCGGCCGGACTGGTCCGCTCCGTCGTCAACACCGAGGACTTCGATCTTCGGCAGGTCGCCGCGGACCGGCTGATCGCCGCCGCGGACTCGCCCGAACGGACCCTGGCCGCCGTCCGGTCCACCTTCCGTGGCGCCGGGGGCGTCGAGCTGCTCAGCAGCCGACTCGGAGTGCGCCCGATGCCGGTCGACGGTGAGCCGATCGTCGGCCCGGTCGCCGAGGTCCCCGGCCTCTACTTGGCGGTGATGCACTCGGCGATCACGCTCGCCGCGGCCGTGGGCCGCCTGGTCGCAAGGGAGTTGGTCGACGGAACCGTTGAGCCGGCTCTGTCAGGTTGCCGCCCGGATCGCTTCTAGTGGGTAGGTTGGTGCCGCCTCGGCGTCGGGCGACGGCGCGGCGCCGATCAGCCGTCACGGCGGTGATGGACTGGGAGGGCGACCTGCGGCAGTCCCGCTCACGTGGGCGCGGCGCGGTTGATCCGTGGCCGTAAGGGTCGTTGGCGATGGCGCAGCGCAGCGCGGTGCCGCCCTGCCCACGGTCTGGTCCTTTCCGGTCTGAGCTCGAACGATGCTCCGAACGTGATCGCTCGCACGAGGATTCCCCTGGACGCGCTGCGGCTGGGGCCGCCCGACGATGTCGCCGAGGTCACCGCTGCCCAGGTCCGCCGGGTGGTCACCGACCTCATCGAGACGGGGCGCCGGAAGCCGGGTGACCGCGACATCCTGGTTGTCTTCGATGCCGTGCCGGCGATTGGATCGCGCCGCGCGATGCCGGAGCGTTCGAACTGACCCGCCCGGGCCGGTACGGAAATCTCGCGGGTCTGTCGCTGGGCTGCCCCGCCCTCTCG
>NZ_JARJHW010000214.1:0-11924 GCF_040560175.1 Streptomyces panacea | reverse complement strand
CTGCCCGCCGCCGACGTAGAGCCCGACGTGTGAGATGCCCGAGTAGAAGAAGACCAGGTCACCCGGGGCGAGCTGGGAGCGGGAGACCCGCCGGCCCGCGTTGATCTGGGTGTACGTGGTGCGCGGGAGGGCGACCCCGGCGGCGCGCCAGGCGGCTTGCGTCAGACCGGAGCAGTCGAACCCGTCGGGCCCGGTGGCGCCCCACACGTACGGCTTGCCGAGCGCCCCGCGCGCGTAGGCGATGACGGCGGCGGCTCGGGCGCCGGGCGCCGGCAGGGCACCCGTCGCGGCGCGGCTCCGCGCGCGGTCGGCGCGCGGATCGGCGGACCCGGTGCTCGCTGCGTACCGGGCGCGCTCGGCGGCGGTGAGCCTGTCGAGCACCTTCTCGGCGTCCGCGAGCTTCTTCTTGACGGTCGACTTGTGCTCGGCCAGGTCGGCCTGACGGCTTTTCAGCTCGGCGAGCTTCCCGTCGGCCTTCGTACGTAAGCGGCCGAGTTCGCCGAGCTGTGCGCGCATCCTGTTGACGGCCTGCGCCTGCTGGAAGCCGGCCCGCTCGGCGAGGGCCGCCCCGCGCAGGTACTCCTCGGGGTCGGAGCTGAGGGCGAGCTGTACGGCGGGGTCGAGGCCGCCCGCGCGGTACTGGGCGGTGGCGATCGAGCCGAGGGCGTTGCGCGAGACGTTGAGCCGTTCCGTCCGCCGGGCGGCCTCGTCGCGCAGCTTGTCGAGCGAGGCGCTCGCGCCGGCGGCCCTCTCCTTGGCGCCGTTGTACTTCTCGGTGGCGGCCTCCGCCTCGTGGTAGAGCTTGTCGACCTTCGCCTTCACCTGGGCCGTGGTGAGCTGGGAGTCGGCGTGCGCGGGTCCTTCGAGACCGGCGGCCGTCGCGGCGCCCGCGAGGGCGAGAGTGGCCGCCGTACGGACGTACGGGCCGCTGAACGGCCGGTGCTTGAATCGGGGTCGGCGGTGCGCTGCCACGAGGGCGTCCACATCCTTCTTCGGTCCGGCTCTCGCGAGGAGGCGCGGTTCCGTACGGGATCTCTGTCGTGGAGGACGCTAGGCGCGGCGGTCACGGAAGCGCGTCGGCATGGCCGCTATTGCCCGGACCCGATAGTTCCACGACGGATTGTGGCCGCCGGGCGCGCGGCCACTCCGCCTGTTTCGGACCGGACTTGATCACTCCGACGACTCCGGCACGCGGGACGGCGAGTGGTGGTACGGAGACCCCGGCACCGGCCCCGGCACCGGCCCCGGCACGGACGCTCACGGCGGGTGAGCCGGTACGGGCGGACCGCGAACGGACCGCCCTCGCACTCATGCCGTCGGACGTCGGGGGACGCCTTCTCCGACGCCGACGGCCGCGCCCTGATCACCGTCGGGCGCGCCGGCCGGGGCGAGGGCGCCATGGACCCGGCCGCGCACCCGGCCGGTGTTCAGGCCGGTGTTCAGGCCGGGCGGACGCTGCCGTAGATCGGCATGTAGTAGATGGACTCCTCGCGGACGTTCGCGCCCGGCTTCGGCGCGTGGATCATCTTGCCGTCGCCCTTGTAGATGCCGACGTGGCTGATGTCGTCGTAGAAGAACACCAGGTCACCGGGGAGCAGATCCGCCGTGGCGACGCGCTTGCCGACCTTCACCTGGTCCCAGGTCGTACGCGGCAGCTGTACGCCCGCCGCCTTCCAGGCGGCGGCCGTCAGCCCCGAGCAGTCGTACGAGCTGGGGCCGGTGGCGCCCCACACGTACGGCTTGCCGATCTGGGCGCGGGCGAACGCGAGGACCTTCTCGGCCTTGGCCGCGTACGTACCGTCCGTGGCCCCCGAGCCGGTGCCCGTACCCGTACCCGTGCCCGTGCCGCCGCCGGTGGCGGGCGGCTGCTCCTTCTGCCGCGCCTCCTCCTGGCGCTTGCGCTCCGCGGCCTCCTCCTCGGCCTTCGCCTCGGCCTTGCGGCGCGCCTCCTGCTCCTTCTTCAGCTCCAGCGCGGCGAGCCGCGCCTTCTCCTCGGCCGTCAGCTCCGACAGCAGCGACCGTGCCGCGGCAAGCTTGTCCTGGACCTTCTGCTTGCCCGCCTTGAGCGAGGTCTGCGACTCGGTGAGCGTCTCCAGGCTCTTCGTCGCCGTGGCGCGCTTCTTCGCCGCGGACCGCTGCTCCTTCTGGAAGTCCTCGACGGCCCCCTGCTGGCGGTCGGTCAGTCGGTCCATCAGCTGGGTCTGTTCGAAGTACGACTCCGGGCTGTCGGCGAACATCAGGGCGGCCGTGGGACCGACCGCGCCCGCGCGGTACTGCGCCGCCGCGTACGTACCGAGGGCGCGCCGTGCCTCGTTCACCTTGTCGGCGCTCTTGGCCACGTCGTCCAGGACCCGGTCGACCGACTTGCGCTGGGTGTCGGTCGCTTCCTTCGCCTTGTTGTACTGCTGCGTCGCCGTACCGGCCTGCCGGTACAGATCGTCGACCTTCTTCTGCACCTCTTCCACCGAGGGGTTGGGCTCGGAGGGCGCGGCGGTGGCGCTCTGCGTCGAGAGCAGCGTGACCGAGGCGAGCGCGGCCGTGGTGAAACCGACGGCCGGTGTGTTCGCGCGCACTCCGGTGCGAGTGCGCGATTTGCGATGCGACGCCAAGGTCGGCATCTCCTTCCGTGGACCGCCTACCGGGTTAGCTGTCGGGTTCGGGCGGAACGGAAGGTTGCCCTACGGGCCTGGGGGTACGGCCCGATTCACCCCGGTCGAACATGGTGGGTCCCCGGTTCCGGACTTCCTTCGGGGAAGCCGGATTCGGCGCAGGCAGCCCGCTTGGCGCTGATCGCCGATGGAGTACGGACCGCCTCGGCGAGCACGGTAGCCAATCTGTGGTGCCGCTGTGAAGGTTGATGGCCGATATGCCCGATACATTTCCGTGACCTTTCGCATAAACGGTCGTGGGGACCCCCGCGAGGCCATGTGGCGGTTGGCTGTCAGTGCGGCACCCTAGACTCAGGAAGCGATGAGCAGCCTCTTTGACGACAGCTTTCTGGCGGACCTCCAGCCCTCGGCCGAGGAGCCCCCGCCGCCGCCCGAGGACACCGCTCCGGAGCAGGTGCCCGACGATCTCTTCGGAGGGAAGTTCGACGTGCCCCCTCCCAGGGATCCGTACCACCGCGACGGTGCGCCGCGCACGGTGGTGGACCCGGCGGCGCTGCTCGAAGGACTGAACGACGAGCAGCGCGCCGCCGTCGTGCACACCGGATCGCCGCTGCTCATCGTGGCCGGCGCCGGCTCGGGCAAGACCCGGGTGCTGACCCATCGGATCGCGCATCTGCTGGGGACCCGCAGTGTGCACCCGGGCGAAATACTGGCGATCACCTTCACCAACAAGGCCGCGGGCGAGATGAAGGAGCGCGTCGAGCAGCTCGTCGGACCGCGCGCGAACGCCATGTGGGTGATGACGTTCCACAGCGCCTGCGTGCGGATCCTGCGCCGCGAGTCGAAGCGGCTCGGCTTCACGTCCTCGTTCTCGATCTACGACGCGGCCGACTCCAAGCGGCTCATGGCCCTGGTCTGCCGTGATCTGGACCTCGACCCCAAGCGGCACCCCCCGAAGTCGTTCAGCGCCAAGATCTCGAATCTGAAGAACGAGCTGATCGACGAGGAGACCTTCGCCGGTCAGGCCACGGACCCCTTCGAGAAGACGCTGGCCGAGGCGTACCGGATGTACCAGGCGAGGCTGCGCGAGGCCAACGCCCTGGACTTCGACGACATCATCATGACGACGGTCCATCTGCTCCAGGCGTTCGGTGAGGTCGCCGAGCACTACCGCCGCCGCTTCCGCCACGTCCTGGTGGACGAGTACCAGGACACCAACCACGCGCAGTACACCCTGGTGCGCGAGCTGGTCGGCCCCTCGGGCGAGGGACACGACCCGGCCGAGCTGTGCGTCGTCGGTGACGCCGACCAGTCCATCTACGCGTTCCGGGGCGCCACGATCCGTAACATCCTCCAGTTCGAGGAGGACTATCCGAACGCGACGACGATCCTGCTGGAGCAGAATTACCGCTCCACGCAGACGATCCTCAGCGCTGCCAACGCGGTCATCGAGCGCAACGAGAGCCGGCGCCCCAAGAATCTCTGGACGAACGCGGGAGCGGGCGCCCTGATCACCGGGTACGTGGCCGACACCGAGCACGACGAGGCGCAGTTCGTCGCCGACGAGATCGACCGCATGACGGACGCGTCGGAGGCCAAGGCGGGCGATGTCGCCGTCTTCTACCGGACGAACGCGCAGTCGCGTGTCTTCGAAGAGATCTTCATCCGAGTCGGCCTGCCCTACAAGGTCGTCGGCGGCGTGCGCTTCTACGAGCGCAAGGAGGTCCGCGATGTGCTGGCCTATCTGCGGGTGCTCGCCAATCCGGAGGACAGTGTCCCGCTGCGCCGGATTCTGAACGTGCCCAAGCGCGGTATCGGCGACCGCGCCGAGGCGATGATCGACGCGCTCTCGGCGCGGGAGAAGATCTCCTTCGCGCAGGCGCTGCGCCGGGTCGACGAGGCGTACGGCATGGCGGCCCGCTCGTCGAACGCCGTGAAGCGCTTCAACACGCTGATGGAGGAGCTGCGTACGGTCGTCGAGTCCGGCGCCGGGCCGGCGACGGTCCTGGAGGCCGTGCTGGAACGGACCGGGTATCTGGCGGAGTTGCAGGCGTCGACCGACCCGCAGGACGAGACGCGGATCGAGAACTTGCAGGAACTGGCCGCCGTGGCGCTGGAGTTCGAGCAGGAGAGGGCTCAGGCGGCGGGGGCGGACCAGACGGCGGCCACGGACGCGTCCGCCGGCGCCGGTACGACCACGGACACGACCACGGACACGGACACGGGGGCCGGGGCCGACGCCGACGAGGCGGCCGCCGACGCGGACGCGCCCGCCGCGACCACGTCGGGCACTCTCGCCGAGTTCCTGGAGCGGGTCGCGCTCGTCGCCGACTCCGACCAGATCCCCGACGAGGACGAGGACGGCTCCGGTGTCATCACGCTGATGACGCTGCACACGGCGAAGGGGCTGGAGTTCCCCGTCGTCTTCCTGACGGGCATGGAGGACGGCGTCTTCCCGCACATGCGCGCGCTCGGCCAGGCCAAGGAGCTGGAGGAGGAGCGCAGGCTGGCGTACGTCGGCATCACGCGCGCCCGCGAGCGGCTCTACCTCACCCGGTCCTCGATGCGCAGTGCGTGGGGCCAGCCCTCGTACAATCCGCCGTCGCGCTTCCTGGAGGAGATTCCGGGCGAGTATCTGCAGTGGAAGCGCACCGGCCCGATGGCCGCCCCGGCCGGACCGACGTCGGGGATCGCGTCCTCGCTGTCCGCGTCCCGCTCACGCTCGGGCCCCGCGGGCTTCGCCACCCGGCGCGCGACCGAGAAGCCGGTCATCTCGCTCGCGGTGGGGGACCGGGTCACGCACGACCAGTTCGGGCTCGGGACGGTCGTCACGGTGACGGGTTCGGGCGCTGACGCGCAGGCGACGATCGACTTCGGGGACTCCAAGCCGAAGCGGCTGCTACTGCGCTACGCGCCCGTCGACAAGCTGTAGAAGCACGCATGCGGCGGGCCCCGTCGGCCCGCCGCATCCGTCACTACCAGGTGATGTAAGGAATCGCGCCCCGCCTACGACAGGTTGAGGCCGTGGCTGCGGAACCAGGACAGCGGGTCGATCGCCGAGCCGCCGCCCGGCCGTACCTCGAAGTGCAGGTGCGGACCGGTGGAGTTGCCCGAATTCCCCGAGTACGCGATCTCGTCACCGGCCTTGACGGAGCCGGAGCGGATCTTCGTGCTGCTGAGGTGGCAGTACCAGGTCTCGGTGCCGTCGGCGGCGGTGACGATCGCCATGTTGCCGTAGGCGCCGTTCCATTGCGTACGGACGGTGCCGTCCGTCGCGGCCATCACCGGCGTGCCGTACGAGACGGGGAAGTCGATGCCCGTGTGCATCGACATCCAGTTGACGCCGGCCTGGCCGTAGTACGCGCTGAGCGCGTGATTCGCGACGGGGATGGCGAACTTGGGGCGGGCGGCCTCGCGGGCCGCGGCCTGCGCGTCGCGCTTCTTCTTCTCCTCCGCCTGACGTTCCTTGAGGTCGATGCGCTCCTGGGTGCGGCTGGCGCGGTCCCCGAAGTCTCGTGCGTCGGCGTCGAGAGCGGCGAGTTGGGTGTCGAGCTTGTTGTTCACCGCGGCGGGCTTGACCGCTGTCGCGTCCGAGGCGGTGAGCGTGGTCGAGTCGTCCTTCTTCTCCTCGGCGGCGAGTCCGCCGACCGACGCGGCGGCGATGCCGGCGACGCCCATCACACAGGCGGAGGGGACGGCGACGGTGAGCAGAGCCGAACGCTTCGCCGGTGTACGGCGCCTGCTGCGGCTGCCTCCGGCCGCCCGGCGGACCGGGCGGGGGGCGACGGTCGCGGCGGTGACGGTGGCCGCGGCCCCGACGAGCTGGTCCGGGTGTTCGGAATGCTCCCACTCGGCGTCCAGCGCCGATTCCGATACGTGTTCAGGCTCCGGGCCGGGCGTGTCGTACTCGTGCTCGGCCTCGTACGCGGGCTGCTCGTACTGCGGCTGCTCGTATTCCGGCTGCTCGTATTCCGACTGCGCGAACTCGGTCGGGGCGAACTCGTTCGGCGTGAACTCCGGCCGCTCGTGCTCGGTTTCGTGCTGGTGCTCGGCGTCGGGCTCGTACGCGGCCGGTTCGTAGGCGGTGGGCTCGTACGCCCCCGACTCGTACGTCGCGGTGTCGCCGTAGTACGGAGCCTGCGCCTCGGCCTGGAACGGTACGTCCGGTACGTCCGACTGGACGGCCGGTTCTCCCGAGTTCCACGCGGTGGCGTCGTACGCGCCGGTGTCGGCAACGGGGGCCGCCCACTGGTCGGCCGGGGTGTTCGGGCCGGTCGCGTCATATCCGTAACTGGCGGCCTGGTTGGCCTCGTTCCAGGCGTTGGCGTCCCACTGCCCCGTCGTGTCGTACGACTGCACGGGTTGCTGGGACTGCTGAGGCTGCGCCGCGTACGCGTCGTACGCCTCGTACTGAACCTGGGGTGCTTGCGGCGCCTGCGTCGCGTAGGGGTCGTAACCCGCGTTCCACTGCGTCGAGTCGTACTGACCGCTGTGGTCCGCCTCGTACGTGACCGTGCCCACCGGGCTCGCGCCCGGAAGCGCGCCGAAGAGCGGGTCACTGTCGAAACTGCCTGTGGAGTAGCCGTCGTGGGCGGCGTATCCGGCGTGGGGGTGCTGGTCGTTCACCAACTTCTCTCTCGCCTCGGCAGCAGAACCAGGCTCCTGGGGCCGCCCTGACGAACGGTGGGACCCAGAAGGGAAAGCAGTGGCCGCGACTGTACCCGGCGGTATGCGACGGCGACAATCTTCGGCGGCTTCCCGGCGCTCTGGAAAGGGGCATTCGGCCGTCTTTCGGCGGACGGCGGGCACACCTTTGGCCCTACGTTCGAGGGGCGTTCGATTTCTAGGGTGTCGGTGAGGTGTCGAACCGACATCGAATCGGATGTGGGCGCAACCTATTTCGGTGCCGACGTTTGGCCCGCGGCTCGCCCTCGCGCACTCCTCATGCCACCGATATCGCCCCGTCGGCCCGGTCCTCGGTGCGTTCCATACCGCTTCCTGCCCATTCGGCCGCTTCCGCCAGCTCCGCCTCCGAGAGCTCCGCCGTCCCGTCGTGCTCCAGGACGTACCGGATTCCGGCGGCGACGGCCGGGTGCACCGGCAGTGCGAGGTGGCCGATACCGGTCACGCCCACGTTCTGCGCGATGAGGTCCGGATGCTCGACGCGGGCCGCCTCCACCGGCGACATGACCTGGTCGAGATCGCTCCAGAAGCTGACGAACCGCGTCCGGCAGCCGGGCGCCGGCTCCCGCAGCTCCTCGATCAGGTCCGAGCCGGGCCGCATCTGCCGGACGACGGGGTGCGCGCTGGCCAGCGGGATGGCGCCGGTGCCCGCGTGCGGCGTGCCCATGGTGACCAGGGTCCGTACCCGTACGTCGCCATCCAGTCGCTGTACGTAATACCTGGCGATCAGGCCGCCGAGGCTGTGCCCGACGATGTCGACCTCGCGGTGTCCCGTACGGGCGCAGACCTCCTCGATGTGCCGGCCGAGCACTTCGGCCGCCAGTCGGATGTCGCTGGTCAGCGGGGAGAAATTGAGCGATTCGAGATGGCGCCAGCCGTGCCGGGCCAGGGAGCGGCGCAGCAGGACGAAGACGGAGCGGTTGTCCACGAATCCGTGCAGGAGCAGGACCGGCCGGCGGGAGCGGCCCTCGGTGGGCAGTGTGGCGGCCTCGGGCGGCAGGTCGGGTGCCGGGCGCTCGCTGGCGATTCCACCCGGATAGAGGACCAGATGCCCGGCGAGGATCGCCATCTCGAGAACAGAGGCCCGCAGGAGGGTGACGGGCAGCTCCCAGGCCGCCGGCCGCCGTACCACGGACGGAAAGGGCGAGAAAAGCTCGGAGAAAGGCGGGATCTTCATTGACCTACCTCCCTACGCCGCACGGGAAGCGAATCCCCTTGCGGCTCCCGTGCCGGGTGGGGCCGACACGAAGCAGAGTGAACATGTCCCAATGTGTGATTTCCCCCTCCCCGACCACCCCGAAACAGCGGCGTGCGAGATGCTGGGGATAACGTTCGTTCACCTCTCCGTCCCTCGCCGGAACGGGGACCCGTGCCAATGACGACGAAGTCGGTATGTGGAGGCAGTGATGGGTGTGACCGGTCCGATCCGTGTGGTGGTGGCCAAACCGGGTCTCGACGGCCACGATCGCGGGGCCAAGGTCATCGCGCGAGCGTTGCGGGATGCGGGTATGGAGGTCATCTACACCGGGCTGCACCAGACGCCTGAGCAGATCGTGGACACCGCGATCCAGGAGGACGCCGACGCGATCGGTCTGTCGATCCTGTCCGGCGCGCACAACACGCTGTTCGCGAAGGTCATCGACCTGCTGGAGCAGCACGACGCGCTGGACATCAAGGTCTTCGGCGGCGGCATCATCCCGGAGGCGGACATCGCGCCGCTGAAGGAGAAGGGCGTGGCGGCGATCTTCACGCCGGGCGCGACGACGACATCGATTGTGGACTGGGTGAACGCGAACGTCCGACAGCCGGCGGGCGCGTAGGCCCCGCCCCCTGATTCCGTTCCCGGGGACTTCACGCTTCTGTTCCCGGCCGCCGGGACGGGCTCACCAAGCCCGTTCCGGCGGCTCGGGCTCACCCGTCAGCTCCGGCGGCTCGGGCTCACCCGTCAGCTCCGCCGGGTCGGGCTCACCCGTCAGCTCCGACATCATCGCGGCGCGCAGCCGCAGCGTGGAGACCAGGCGCTGGAACGCCTCCGACCAGTAGCCGCCCGCTCCCGGTGACGCGCCCTCCGATTCGTCCGGCGTGGCGGTGAGGATGTCCAGGTGGGGCGCCTCCGCGGGGTCCAGGCAGCGTTCGGCGAGGCCCATCACGCCGCTGAAGCTCCACGGGTAACTCCCGCCGTCCCGCGCGATGTCGAGCGCGTCGACGACCGCGCGGCCCAGCGGCCCGGACCAGGGCACCGCGCAGACACCCAGGAGCTGGAACGCCTCCGACAGACCGTGCGCGGCTATGAACTCGGCCACCCAGGAGGCCCGTTCCGAGACCGGCAGGGTGGCGAGCAGCTTCGCCCGCTCCGCGAGGGACGACGCCCCCGGCCCCGTGGCCGGGGAGGCGGCCGGCGGGCCCAGCAGGGCGCGCGCCCAGCGGGCGTCGCGCTGGCGGACGGCCGCGCGGCACCACGCCGCGTGCAGTTCGTCCGTCCAGTCGTCCAGGACCGGCAGCGTCACGATGTCCTCGGGCGTACGGTCCCCGAGCCGCTCCGGCCAGCTCGACAGCGGTGTCGCCTCCACCAACTGGCCCAGCCACCAGGACCGTTCACCCCGGCCGTTCGGCGGTGTCGCGCTCACCCCGTCGCGCTGCATGGCGGCGTCGCACTCGTGCGGCGCCTCGACGACGACGGCCGGGCCCGTGGGGCCGCCCGCGCGGTCCAGGCTCACGCACGTCGCCGCCCGCGTCGCCATCCGCGCGGCCAGCGCGGAGTTCGGCAGGGCGGACAGCAACTCCGCCGCCGTCGCGCGGACATTGCGGCTGCGGTCGGAGAGCGCCTCCTCAAGAAAGGGCTCGTCGAGGTCGGACAGTCCGGCGCGCAGCGAGTCCAGGAACATCAGCCGGTCCTCGGCGCGCTCCGTCGGCCATGTCGTGGCCAGCAGCGCCCGCGCCGCGTCCGGGTCCCGTGCGCGTACGGCCGCCAGCAGCGCGACCCGCTCGGCGAACAGCCCCTGCTCCCACAACTGCCGTACCGCTTCGGCGTTCTGGGCGCCGGGCAGGACCGCGCCGCCGGACGCGCCGCGCAGGGCGAACTTCCAGTCCGCGTTGAAGCGCGCGAGCCAGAGCCCGCGCGGTCCGGCGAACGCGAGGGCGTGCGGCCGCAGGTCGTTGCGCCCGCGCGCGGCGTCCAGCAGCGCCGGCAGGGCGGCGGCGGGGGCGCGGTACCCGTGGTCGTTGGCGGCGGTGAGCCACTGGGGGAGCAGTTCGGTGAGATCAGGGGTCGTACCGCGCCTGCCGCCCGTACCGGCCGGAGCCGCGCGGTCGGCCAGCAGTTGGGCCAGGCGCCGGCGCGCGGGCTCCGGCAGTTCGCGGCGGTCGTCGTGCGGCGCAGGCTCCGGCCGGGCGGCGGCGCGCGCAGGGAGCAGACCCGCGCGCCGCCGCACCGTGTGGAGCGCGGCGGCGTCCAGCAGCGCGACGGGCGCGTCCCGGCCGGGAGCCATGACGTCCGCGGGCGGGGTGCGCCGGTCGGTGCCGAGCAGTGCGGACGTGACGAGTTCTTCCCAGAGCGTGGTGCCGGTCATCGGGTGCCTCCTTATACGTATGGATAGAGGACGGGGCCCTGTGAGGTGGCTGGGGAGCGTCGGTCGCGTCACGCGGCTCGTGGGGCGGGGCGGGTCATGTCAGCTGGACCGTCTCCGACGAGTCTGCCGACCAGACGGCGAGCGGAGTGAACCCGCGATGCCCGCACTCGCCGAAGACCGTGACCGGGCCGCCGCCGGACAGTGCCACCAGCTTCCACAGACCCGGCCGCGCGAGCGCGGCGGGCGCGACGGGCAGGGCCGACTCCCCGTCCGCGTCGGCCAGTTGCCACCCGTCTCCGCCCCTGCCCCCGTCTCCCCCGTACGGAACAGGTATGACATCGGCCAGCGTCACCGGCCAGGAGTCCAGCCACGGGTCCTCCCGCAACGCCGAGCCGTACGCCGCCACCGCCGCCGTGGTCGTCCCGCCCGGCGGAGGTGTCCCGGTCGGTTCGGGAATGCCCACCTCCTCGCTCAGATCGGCACGCAACTGCCCCGCCCCCGCGTGCGGCGTCAGCTCCGCCTCGATCACCAGGCCCACCGGCAGCGCCGGTTGCGGCGAACGGCCCGCCGCGCCGAACCCCAGCACCAGTGCCGTACGCCCCGACTCCCGCCCGTACAGCCAGATCCGGCGCGTGGTGATCTTGCCGTCCGACGTGTCGTACTGCGCGAGGACCAGCCAGTGGTCCCTGACCGGCGGGCCGTCGGCGGGGGAGGGGAGCCCCACCCGCGTACGGACCGTCGTGGCCAGGGGCGCGGGCAGCCGGTCGAGCCCCAGCCACCCCTGATCCAGCAGGTGAAGCAGCGCCGACTCTTCGAGCAGCCGCACCGGCCAGCCGGCCCCCGAGCCCGGGATCGAGCCCAACTCCCGCACCCTCGACGCCAGTCCGGGCGCCTGGGCGTCCACCATGCGCGCGGCGGTCTCCTCCCACAGGCCGTATCCCGACTGCTCGGCCGCCGCCAGCCCGCCGCGCAGCAGATCCGTCAGCCGCTGCTCAAGCTCCTGGGCCCCGCCCGTGATCCGTGCCGCCCTGCGCTCCGCCCGGCGCCTGGCCGCCTCCGGGTC
>NZ_JARJHW010000213.1:0-11974 GCF_040560175.1 Streptomyces panacea | reverse complement strand
GGTACGGGGCCGGGCCCGTACGCTCGCCGACGCCGGGGCCGCCCCCGGCCGTCTCGTCGCTCTCCACCGGCCGCGCGGGATCGACGCGATCGTCGGGCTCCTGGCCGTGCTCACCACCGGCGCCGCCTATCTGCCCCTGGACATCCAGGCGCCCGACGCCCGCAACGAGGCGATCCTCAAGGACAGTTGCGGAGCGCTCGCGCCCGCCCCGGCGGAGGTCGCCCGGCACGGTGAGCTCGTCCTCCCGGGCCCCGGCGCCGACGCGGACGCCGCTTACGTCATCTACACCTCCGGGTCGACCGGCACCCCCAACGGCGTGGTCGTCGCCCATGACTCACTCGCCCACTTCATCGCCGGCGCCACCCCCGTCTACGGCATCGGCCCCGACGACCGGGTCCTCCAGTTCAGCCCGCTGCACTTCGACGCCAGCGTCCAGGAGATCTTCGCCACCCTCGGCGCGGGCGGCACCCTCGTCCTGCGCACCGAGGACATGCTCGACGTCGGGGAACTCCTCACCGGCTGCGCCCACCACGACATCACCCTGCTCGACCTGCCCGCCGCGTACTGGCACGAACTCGTCTACGTCCTGGCCACCGGCTCGGCCCGCCTCCCGGACTGCCTGCGCACCGTGATCATCTACGGCGAGGCCGCGCTGCCCGAGCGGGTCGCCCAGTGGCGCGACCTGGTCGGCGACCGGGTCCGCCTGCTCAACGCGTACGGCCCCACCGAGACGACCGTGGTGGCGACCGTCGCCGACCTCACCCGGCACCGCGGCGGGCCCATCCCCATCGGCCGCCCGCTCCCCGGCGTCCGGGCCGCCGTCGTCGGCGGGGAACTGCTGCTGCTGGGCGGCGGCCTGACACGTGGATACCTCGGCCGCCCCGAACTGAACGCCCGCCGCTTCACCGAGCTGCGCGGCGAACGCGCCTACCGCACCGGCGACCTGGTCTCCATCGGGACGGACCGCCAGATCGTCTACCACGGCCGCGCCGACGACGAGGTGAAGATCGGCGGCCAGCGCATCGACCCCGCCGCCGTCGACTCCGTCCTGGCCGGCCACCCGAAGGTCCGGGAGGCCGCCGTCGTCGTCCAGCAGGACGGCGACGGCGTCAAGCGGCTCGTCGCCTTCGCCGTCACCGAGGGCGGCACCGGCGCGGAGGAGCTGCGCGACCGGGTACGCGAGCGGATGCCGGCCGCCGCGGTCCCCGCCACCGTCAGCGTGGTCGTCGCCCTGCCGCGTACCAGCTCCGGGAAGATCAACCGCAAGGCGCTGCGCACCGCCGACCCACGCCTGCCGGTCGTCGACGAGGAGCCGCTGCCCGCCGAGGACCGGGTGCCGCTCTCGCACGCGCAGCGGCGGCTGTGGCTGGTCAACCTGCTCGACGGCCCCTCGGCCGCGTACAACATGCCCGTCGTCCTCGATCTGGAGAGGGCGCCCGACCGCGCGGCGCTGGCCGCCGCCGTCGGCGACCTCGCCGAGCGGCACGAGGCGCTGCGCACCGTGTTCCTGGCGCCGGAGGACGAGCCGTACCAGCACGTCCTGGCCCCGTCGGCCGTCCGGCCGCGCACCGTCGAGTGCCGGGCCGGTGAACTCACCTCGCACGTCGCCCGGTTCACCGCCGAGTCCTTCGACCTGTCCCGCGAACTCCCGCTGCGGGTGGCCCTGTTCGTCCCCGACGAAGGGCCCGGCGCCACACTGGCCGTACTGCTCCACCACGTCGCGGGCGACGGCTGGTCCCTCGCCCCGCTGATGACCGACCTGGCCCGCGCCTACCGTGCCCGCGCCGCGGGCGTGGCACCCGACTGGGAGCCGCTGCCGGTCCAGTACGCCGACTACACCCTCTGGCAGAACGACCTCCTCGGTGACACCGACGACCCGGACTCCGCCGTCTCCCGGGGCCTCGCCCACTGGCGCGACGCCCTGGCGGGACTGCCCGCCGTGACCGCTCTGCCCCTCGACCGCCCCCGCCCCACCGCCCCGAGCCACCGCGGCGGCCTCGTCTCCACCGTCCTCGGAGCCGATGTCCACGCGCGGCTGGCCCGGCTGGCCGCCGGCCACGACGCCAGTCTTCTGATGGTGCTCCAGGCCACGCTGGGCCTCGCCCTGCGCGCGGCAGGCGGCGGCGATCGCGTCGCGCTCGGCACACCCGTCGCCGGGCGGGACGACGAAGCCCTCGACACCCTGGTCGGCTTCTTCGTCAACACACTCGTCCTGCCCACCGACACCTCCGGCGATCCGGGCTTCGCCGAGCTGCTGCGGCGGATCCGCGACACCGACCTGGCCGCCTTCGCCCACCAGCGGGTCCCGTTCGACCTGCTGGTCGAGCACCTCAACCCGCCGCGCTCGCCGGGCGTCCACCCCCTGTTCCAGGTGATGCTCACCCTGACGACAGCCGGCCCCGACGACGGAGCCTTCGGCTTCGGCCCGATCGAGGGGCGTTTCGCGGCCGAGGGCCCGGCGACCGTCAAGTTCGACCTGACCGCCGCCTGCGTGGAGCACCGGGACGCCGATGGCGCTCCCGCCGGTCTGCGGCTCGCGCTGGAGTTCGCGCACGACGTGCTCGACGAGAACACGGCCGGTATCCTCCTGGCCGCCCTGGAACGCGCCCTGCGCGCCGCCGCCGACCGCCCCGCCGACCGGGTCGCGGACGCCGAACTGGTCGGCCCCGCCGACCGCCTGGCCCTGGACGAACGCCGTGAGCGCACCGCGGCCCACGCCGCCAAGACCGCCGCCGAGGCGGCGGAGGCGGCGGCCCGCGCCGCCGACGAACCGCCCGCCGAACACGTCGACACCCTGCGGGAGATGTTCGCCGACGTCCTCGGCCTGGGCCGGGTGGGCCCCCACGAGAGCTTCTTCACCATCGGCGGCCACTCCATGAGCGGTGTACGGCTCGCCAACCGGATCCGGGCCCGCCTCGGCGCCGAGATCCAGGTCCGCGACCTGCTGCTGGCGCCCACCCCCACCGCCCTGGCCCACCGCATCGCCGACGGCCGACCCGCCCCCACGAGCACGCGGCTCGCCCCCGTGCCGGACCGGCCCGAGCACGTCCCGCTGTCGTACGCACAGCGCCGGCTGTGGTTCATCGACGCGTTCGAGGGCCCCGGCGCGGCGTACAACATCCCCCTCGTCCTGCGACCGGCCGCACCGCTCGACGCGGGCGTGCTGGCCGAGGCCCTCGCCGACCTCGCCGACCGCCACGAGGCCCTGCGCACCCGCTACCGGGCCGTCGACGGCGAACCCCACCAGGAGATCCTGCCGACGGCGCGGCCCGTTCTCGACGTCCGGGCCGTGTCCGCCGACGAGCTCGCCGCGGCGGTCGCCTCGGCCGCCGGATACGTCTTCGACCTGGCCCGGGAGATACCCCTGCGGGCCACGCTCGTGGAACCGGACGACGGCGGCGGGCAGGTGCTCGTCCTGCTGGTGCACCACATCGCTGCGGACGGCTGGTCCACCGGGCCGCTCCTCGCCGACCTGGCCCACGCCTGCGCCGCGCGCGCCGGGGGCCGTACGCCCGACTGGGAGCCACTGCCCGTCCAGTACGCCGACTACGCCCTGTGGCAGCGGGAGTTGAGCGCCGGACCGGCCGCCGACGCGCACCTGGCGTTCTGGGAGAAGACCCTCGCCGGGGCTCCCCCCGTGCTCGAACTGCCCGCCGCCCGCCCGCGCCCCGCCGAGGCCTCCCACCGCGGCGGCCACGCGCCCGTCACCGTCGACGCGGCCACTCACCAGGCCCTGGTGGCGCTGGCCCGGCGCGGCGGCGCCACGCTGTTCATGGTCCTGCAGGCCGCGCTGGCCGCCGTACTCACCCGGCACGGGGCGGGCACCGACCTGCCGCTCGCCACCATGACCGCCGGCCGCGACGACGAGCAACTCAGCGACCTGGTGGGCTTCTTCGTCAACACGCTGGTGCTGCGCACGGACACCTCCGGCGACCCCACCTTCGAAGAACTCCTCGAACGGGTCCGGGGGACCGACCTGGCCGCCTACGCACACCAGGAACTCCCCTTCGACCGCCTCGTCGAGCACCTCAACCCGCCGCGCAGCACCGCCCACCACCCGCTGACGCAGACGGTCGTCCAGCTGCACCACGACTACACGGACGGCGTGGGAGGCGCGGGGGGCGCGGGAGGCGCGGGAGGCGCACGAGGCTTCTTCCGGCAGGCCGAGCCGGGCGCCTCGGGAGAGCTCTCCACCAAGTTCGACCTCACCTTCGCGATGTGGGAGCGGCCGGACGGCGGAGTGGGCCGGGCCGGACTCGTCGGCGGTCTGGAGTACGCCACCGACCTCTTCGACGCCCCCACCGCCACGCTGCTCGCCGCCCACGTCGAGCGACTGCTGCGCGCCGTGGCCGCCGACCCGGCGACCCGGATCGGCGAGGTGGACCTGCTCACCGCGGCCGACCGATTCCGGCTGGTCACCGAGTACAACGACACCGCCACCCCCACTCCGGAGAGCGAGCGGGGCACGGTCCACGAGCTGATCGCCCGGCGGGCCGCCCGCGCCCCCGACGCGCCCGCGCTGATCACCGACGAGGAGACCGTCGGCTACGGGGAACTCGACGCCCGCGCCGCGCTGTTGGCAGCCCGGTTCCGGTCGGCCGGCGTACGCCGCGGTGACACCGTGGGTGTGCTGTTGGAGCGCGGCGTCCCGCTGGTGGTGTCGGCGCTCGCCGCCCTCAAGTGCGGCGCCGCCTACCTGCCGCTGGATCCACGGCTGCCGGCGGCCCGGACCCGGCTGATGCTGACGGACGCGCGGGCCCGGCTGGTGGCCACCGACGCGGGCCGCGCCGACACCGTGCCGCTGCCGGACGGCACCGCGCCGCCGGTGCTCGCCGTGGACGCCACCGGCCCGGGCGGCACGCCGAAACCCGCACCCGAGCACACCGCCGCCGACGACGCCACCGGGGACGCCACCGGGGACGATCTGATGTACGTGATGTTCACGTCCGGGTCGACCGGGCGCCCCAAGGGCGTCGGCGTCACCCACCGCAACGTGGCCTCGCTCGCCGCCGACCGCGACATCGCCGCCGGGGGGCCGCAGCGGATGCTGGCCCACTCGGCGACCGGGTTCGACGCCTCGGTCTTCGAGATCTGGGTGCCGCTGCTGACCGGGGGCAGCGTCGTGATCACGCGCGGGGACGGTACGGACCTCGCCGAGACCGACCGGGCCGTACGCCGGCACGGCGTCACCGCCGCCTACTTCACCATGGGTCTGTTCCATGTCATGGCCGACGAGGGCCTGGACACACTGGGGCTGCTGCGCGAGGTGTGGACCGGCGGGGACGTCGCGTCCCCCCGGGCCGTCCAACGGGTCCTCACCCACTGCCCCGAGACCGTCCTCGTCCACTCGTACGGACCCACCGAGACCACCTTCGCCTCCCACAACCAGTGGTTCACCACCCGGCAGCGCTCCCTCCGGGGCGCCGGGACGCACCTCGGCCACCCCATGGACAACACCCGCAGCCATGTCCTGGACGAAGCGCTGCGGCCCCTACCGCCGGGAGTCCCGGGGGAGTTGTACGTCGCGGGCTCCCACGTGGCCCGCGGATACAGCGGCCGCCCCGACCTGACCGCGCAGCGATTCGTCCCCGACCCGTTCGAGGCGGACGGCAGCCGCATGTACCGCACGGGTGACCGTGTGCTGTGGACCCCGGCGGGAGAACTGCGCTTCCTCGGCCGCGCGGACGACCAGGTCAAACTGCGCGGTGTCCGGATCGAACCCGGCGAGATCGAGCAGGCGCTGGCCGCGCACCCCGCCGTCGCGCAGGCCGTCGCCGTGGTCCGCGAGGACCCGCCCGGCGGCAAGGCCCTCGTCTGCTACGCCGTGCCGCGCACGGGTGACTCCGTCACCGAGACGGAACTGCTCGCGACGGCGCGCGCCGCGCTGCCCGAGCACCTCGTCCCGTCCGCGGTCGTCGTCCTCGACTCGCTGCCGCTGACCGTCAACGGCAAGCCGGACCGCGCGGCGCTGCCCGCACCGCACCGCACCGCCGGGGCGGCGGGCGGGGGCCGGCGGCCCCGTAACGCCCGTGAGGAAGTGCTGTGCGCGCTGTTCGCCGAGATCCTCGGCGTGGGCGAGGTCGGCGTCGACGACAACTTCTTCGCCCTGGGCGGTCATTCGCTGCTCGGTGTCAGGCTGGTCAGCCGCGTCCGTACGGTCCTGGGGATCGAACGCACCGTCCGCGACCTGTTCCGCTCCCCCACCCCGGCCGGGCTGCTCGGCTCGCACGACGACGGCTCGGCCGGCGCCATGGGGGTGCTGCTGCCGCTGAGCGCCCACGGCGCCCGCCGCCCGCTGTTCTGCGTCCACCCCGGCACGGGCGTCGGATGGGCCTACGCCGGGATGGCCCGGCACCTGGGGGACGACCAGCCGCTGTACGCCCTCCAGGCGCGCGCGCTGAGCGAGCCCGGCCACCGGCCGCGCACGGTCGAGGACATGGCCGACGAGTACCTGGAGCGCATCCGGCAGGTCCAGCCCTGGGGGCCGTACCGGCTGCTCGGCTGGTCCTTCGGCGGGATCGTCGCGCACGCCATGGCCGTCCGGCTCCGTGAAGCGGGCGAGCGGGTCGAGTTGCTCGCACTGCTGGACGTGCACCAGACCGGGCCCGGCAGCGTGTCCGTACTGCCTCCGGAGGAGCCCGGCGCGGCTCGTGCCGAGGGCGTCGCCGCCGAGGTGGAGCGCATCCGCCGCGAGGACCCCGTTCTCGGCGGATTCACCTCGGCCGAGATCCGCGGTGTGCTGCGCGCCTCCGAGACCCACGCCGCTCTCATGGCCCGGCATGTGCCGGGGGTGGCCGACACCGGCGCGGTGTTCTTCACCGCCCGCAGACCGGGGGAGGCGGAGGGCGCACTCGCCGCCACCTGGATTCCTTTCCTGGACGGAATAATCGAGAATCACACCGTGGAATCCGGTCATCTCCAGATGACCGAACAAGAACCTCTCGCGCACATCGGAAGAGTCATTTCGGAGAAACTCTCCGCCTTGCAGGAAAACGAACTGAGGAGCCAGTCATGAGCAATGCCGTCAACCCCTTCGACAACACCGATGGTGTCTTCCACGTCGTCGTGAACGACGAGGGCCAGCACTCCCTGTGGCCCGTCTTCGCAGACATTCCCGCAGGCTGGAGCAGTGTCTGGGGTCCCGGGAGCCGCGCCGACGCCTTGGAGTACGTCACCGCGAACTGGACCGACATCCGGCCGCGGAGCCTGGTCGCCCAGTACTCCTGACGCCCCGTTCCGAGGAAGTGGACGAAAGGGCCGTTCCCCGCGCATCCGCGCGGGAACGGCCCTTTCGCCGTGCCACCGGCCGAACGGTACGAGCAGGAATTCGGATGGGAAACTGCCGCTCGTTCCTGCCGCCCGTACTTCCGGTCGGACACTGCTTGGAAACATATTCTCAAAGGCATGAAGATACTCCTGAGCGGAACGGCTTCGGATTCCCACACCTGGAATCTCGTGTACCTGGAGCTCTTCCTTGAGGAGTTGGGGCACGAGGTCACCGCCCTGGGCCCCTGTGTGAGCCCGGAGCTGCTGACGGCCGCCTGCCGCCGGCACTCCCCCGACGTGGTGGTGCTCAGCAGTGTCAACGGTCACGGCTACCGCGACGGCCTCGCCGCCGTCCACCGGCTGCGCGCGAAGCCCGCGACGGCCGGACTGCCCGTGGTGATCGGCGGCAAGCTCGGCGTCGCCGGCTGCCGACAGGAGGCGGAGGTGGCCCGGCTGCTCGGGGCCGGCTGCGACGCCGTCCTCGCGGACGACGACCTGGACGTGCTGCGCGACTTCCTGGCCGCCCGCGCCCGCAGCCTCGCGACCCCCGACCTGGCCGCCCGTACCGCGGCCGCCCAGGCGGACGTACGCGCCGACGACCGCGCCGACACCCACGCCGACGACCGCGACCAGGTGCCGGCATGACCGCCGCCCCGCCGCCGTTCGGCGCGTACGTCGCCGCCTGCGCCGCCGTCGGCCGACTCGTCGTCCAGCCCCGCATGGGCTTCGGCGACCCCCACGCGATGCGGACCGGCCTGGAGCGGACCAGATCCGCCACCGCCACCACTGTCGGCACCCTGACCATCGACAGCTACACCCGGGTCGGTGATCTGGCCGGGGCCCGCGCCGCCGTCGCCGAGGGCGCCCCGCTCAACGGCTATCCGATCGCCACCCATCCCCGGGCCACCACCCGGGCCCTGCTCGACGCGGTACGGGACGCGGACTTCCCCGTGCAGGTACGTCACGGCTCCTCCCGGCCCCGGGCGATCATCCGCGCGCTCACCGCCGCCGGCCTGGACGCCACCGAGGGCGGCCCCGTCTCCTACTGCCTGCCCTACGGCCGTACGCCTCTGCGGGAATCGATCACCGCCTGGGCCCGCGGCTGCGAACTGCTCGTCGACAGCGCCCGCCCCGGCACCGTCCCGCACCTGGAGAGCTTCGGTGGCTGCCTCCTCGGCCAGCTCTGCCCACCGGATCTGCTCATCGCGATGAGCCTGCTGGAGTGCCTGTTCTTCGCCCAACACGGCCTGCGCAGCGTCTCCCTCAGTTACGCCCAGCAGACCGACCCGGCCCAGGACGAGGAGGCGGTACGGGCCCTGCGCCGGCTGGCCGCCGAATTCCTCCCGGCCGACGTCGACCACCACGTCGTCCTCTACACGTACATGGGTGTCTACCCCCGTACCGAACACGGAGCGACCCGCCTCCTGGAGTCGTCGGCCCGGCTCGCGGTGCGTACCGGAGCCCACCGGCTGCTCGTCAAGACAACCGCGGAGGCCCATCGCATCCCCACCGTCGAGGAGAACGTCCGGGCACTGGAGACCGCCGCCGCGGCCGCCGCGCTGGCCGGCCCCCGGCCGCCCGCGCCCCACGGCGAGGACAGCGAGGTGTACCAGGACGCCCGCACCCTGGTCGAGACCGTCCTCGGGCTCCACCCCGAGCTGTCCCGCGGCCTGCTCATCGCGTTCGAACGCGGCCTGCTGGACGTCCCGTTCTGCCTCCACCCCGACAACGCGGGCCGCTCGCGCAGCTTCATCGACCCGGCGGGCCGGCTCCGGTGGTCCCGTACCGGCGCCATGCCGATCCGCCCCGAAGCCTCCGCCAGCGCCGCTCCGCTCACCGCGGCCGGCCTGTTCACCGCCCTGCACCACGTCGCCGACCGCCACGACCGCGCCGCGCTGCCCGAACCCGTCGCCTGACACCCCACCGGCGACCCGACGCCGCCACCGCGTACCCCGGAACCACCGCGTCGGCCCGGATCGCCACCGGCACCACGAACGGCACCCGAGCACCCCGGACGCCTCAGGACCACCGACAAGGAGACCCGCCATGGACCACACCCCGCGAACCGACGGAACCGGAGCGACGCCCGGCCCGCCCCCGCTCGGCGAACACCTGCGCTCGCCCCGGCTGCGCGCCGCGATGCTCGTCCAGCAGGAGGCGCTCCACGCCGCCCGCGGCTATCTGCGGGGCGAGGGCTTCGTCGAGCTGCTGCCCCCGCTCGTCGGTCCCGTCACCGACCCCGGCGGCCGCGGCGCCAAGGCCCTGGACGTCGACTACTACGGCCACCCCTACAAGCTGATGACCAGCGCCATCCTCTACAAGCAGGCATCCCTGCACGGCTTCCCGAAGCTCTTCTACATCGCCCCCAACGTCCGTGTCGAGCCCGAGGAGACCGCCTCCACCGGCCGCCACCTCGTCGAATTCCACCAGATCGACGTGGAGATCGCCGACGCGAGCCGCGAGGAGGCACAGGAGATCGCCGCCGGTCTGCTCACCCACGTCACCGAGCAGGTCTGGACGGCCCTGCCCGGTGTCCTGGCCCAACTCGGCCGCGACGAGGTCGGCTTCGCCGATGTACGCGGCGGCAAGTACGACGTGTGCACCCACCACGAGGCCGTCAACCGGCTCCGCGCCGCCGGCCACCCGCAGAACCCCGACGGCGAGATCGACTGGGCCGGCGAGCGTCTCCTCTCCCTGGAGAGCGACCGGCCGTTCTTCATCAACGACTACCCCAAGGGCTCCCGCGGCTTCTACGACCGCGAGGACCCCGACAACCCCGGCGTCCTGCGGAACTTCGACCTGATCGCCCCGCACGGATACGGCGAACTCGTCTCCGGCAGCGAACGCGAGTCCGACTACGCGACCATCGTCACCCGTATGCGGGAGAGCGGCGAGAACCCGGCGAAGTACGCCTGGTACCTCAAGGAGGCCCGCGAGGGCATTCCCGCCAGCGCCGGATTCGGCATGGGGCTCCAGCGGCTCGTCCGGTTCCTCACGGGCCTCGACGCCGTGTGGCAGGTCAGCGCGTACCCGAAGCTCCCCGGGGTGGTGGCCCCGTGACCGCCCTCGGCGCACCCGGCTTCCCCGAACAGGAGATACGGGCCCGCGCCCGCAACGGCGCGGCCGAGGTCTTCCCCGACCCGGCCGCGTACGGCTCGGCGCTCTTCGGCCCGGACTCCGGTCACAGCAGCGGCCACGGTGACGGCGACGCCCTCGACCGCACGCGGATCGTCCCGCCCGTCTTCGCTCCCGAACGCCTCGAAAAGCTCATCGACCTCGCCCGCGAACCGGAGTTCACGGACGTCGACCTCACCACCCGGATCGGCGGCTTCACCGCGCGGCTCCCGCTGTACCTGTCCGCCTTCGGCTCCACCCGCGCCGGCAGCGGCGACCTGGCCGTCCACGCCGGCAGACAGGCCGCCCGACTCGGTATCCCCATGGTCATCGGGGAGAACATGATCCCCGTCCACGGCTACCGCCGCTCCGGCGACGCCACCCGCTCCGCGCTCCTCACCCGTATCGAGACCTATCTCGACGCCGCGCCCGACGGTGTCGGCGGCATCGTCGTCCAGCAGTCCACCGAGGACGCCGACTCCGAGGTCTGGAATCTCCTCTACAGCGACCCGGCCACCCGTCCCCTGCTGGAATCCGGGCGCCTGGCCTTCGAGTTGAAGACCGGTCAGGGCGCCAAACCCGGACTCGGCGGCATGACCGTCGTCGGCCGGACCGAGGCCGAACAGCTCGCCCGACGCTTCACCGTCCGCAAGGTCTTCGACGAGCAGGGCGAACGGCAGCTGCGCTGCGCCACCCCCGGCACGTTCACGGACGAGATCCTCCGCCAGCAGCTCCGCTTCATGCGGAACAACTTTCCCAAGGCCCTCACCTGGGTGAAGTTCCACCCCGGCCGCGACATCGCGCACGCCGCGCGGACCGCGTGGGCCGCCGGGGCCGAGGCCGTCACCGTCGACGGCGCCGAAGGCGGCACCGGCTGGGCCCCGCGCGTCTTCCTGGACCAGGTCGGCCTCCCGCTCGCCGAATGCCTGCGCCGCATCGGCCGCCCCGGCGGGTGCCTCCTCGCCAGCGGCCGTATGTGGGAGGGCGGACGGGCACTGCGCGCGCTCGCGCTCGGCGCCGACGCCGTCGGCCTCGGCCGCGCCGCCCTGATAGCCGTGGACGAGGACCCCGAACACGGCCTAGAACGCCTCGCCGACAGCATCGCCCTCGAACTGCGCCTGCTCATCAGCGCCGTCGGCAAGTACACCGTCACCGCCCTCGGTACCGAAGACCTCTGGTGGCCCGACGCCCAGCCGGCGGGCGAGCACCGGCCCGCCTCGGACCCCCTTGGAGCCACGCCATGACCGCTCGACGCCGACTTCTCCCGGACTGTTCCGTCGACGCCCGTTTCTCCCTCTCCGACATCCCCCGGATCAGCGTGGTCAGCGCGCCGGACGACGCCTCGGCCGCCGCGGCCCGGGCCGTCGCCGTACGGGCACTCACCGAGACGGGGCGCGGCTACCTCGGCGGCCGGATCGAACTGCGCACGCACGGCCGCTGTGCGCGTCCCCGCGCCCTGCGCCGAGCCGCCGACAGCGCCGTCGCCCTCGCGGTCGCGGCCACGCTCCGCGGCGAGACCACCGGCGTCCGTGTCCACGTCCGTCCCCTCCTCTGAGCTGTCGCCCCGCCGCGCCCCGCGCGCACCGACCGAGTC